>NZ_JBHYPE010000003.1:243343-307877 GCF_042746015.1 Streptomyces sp. NPDC058773 | reverse complement strand
GCGCTTTTTTATCCCGGTTTCGGTTCCCGGGGCCCACGGCGGCCCCCGGGGGCCGGCCCCCCCCCCGGGGGGTGGTGGCCCCGCCCGGGTAACACCGGGGACGGGCCCTCCTCCGCTTTTCTGGGCCGATGGGGCCGTCGGCCCCTATGGGGCGCTCAGACCAGAACTCCCTTGTGCCACACGGCCGATACGAGCGGGACGCCCGGCCGGTAGGCGAGGTGGACGTGCGAGGGCGCGTCCAGGAGGGCGAGGTCGGCGCGGGCTCCGGGGGCGATCCGGCCGACGTCCGTGCGGCGCAGTGCGCGGGCGCCGCCCGCGGTCGCCGACCAGACCGCCTCGTCGGGGGTCATCCCCATGTCGCGGACGGCCAGCGCGATGCAGAACGGCATCGAACTCGTGAAGGAGGAGCCGGGGTTGCAGTCCGTGGACAGCGCCACGGTGGCGCCGGCGTCCAGCAGCGGGCGGGCGTCCGGCCACTGGGCGCGGGTGGAGAACTCGGCGCCGGGGAGCAGGGTGGCGACGGTGTCGGACTGCGCGAGGGCGTCGATGTCGGCCCGGCTGAGGTGGGTGCAGTGGTCGGCGGAGGCGGCACCGACCTCGACGGCGAGCTGGACGCCGGGGCCGTGGCCGAGCTGGTTGGCGTGCACCCGCGGCACCAGGCCCCTGGCCTGCCCCGCGGTGAGGACCGCCCGGGCCTGGTCGCCGTCGAAGGCGCCCTTCTCGCAGAAGACGTCGACCCAACGGGCGTGCGGGGCGCAGGCGTCCAGCATCGGACCGGTGACGAGGTCGACGTAGCCGGCCGGGTCGTCGGCGTAGTCGGGCGAGACGATGTGCGCGCCGAGGAAGGTGACCTCGTCGGTGTGCTCGGCGGCGATGCGCAGCGCGCGGGCCTCGTCCTCGACGGTGAGCCCGTAACCGGACTTGGTCTCCTGGGTGGTGGTGCCCTGGCGGAGCGCCTCGGCGAGGTAGCGGGCGACGTTGGCGTGCAGGGCCTCGTCGGTGGCGGCGCGGGTGGCGGCGACGGTGGTGCGGATGCCGCCGGCGGAGTAAGGGCGGCCGGACATCCGGGCGTTGAACTCCGCGGTACGGTCACCGGCGAAGACCAGGTGGGAGTGGGAGTCGACGAAGCCGGGGATCGCGGCCCGGCCGCCGGCGTCGACGGCGTTGTCGGTGGCGGGTGCTTTGCTGGAAGCACCGACCCAGGCGATGCGGTCGCCGTCGATGACGACCGCCGCGTCCTGGATCAGACCGAGGGGGCCTTCGCCGAGGGAGGGGTCGTTGGTGACGAGCTGGGCGATGTGGGTGATGGCGGTGGTGGGCGCGGAGGTCGTCGTCATCGCGGGGTTGTTCTCCTTCAGCCGCGGACGGCGGCGATGGCTGCGGCGAGGGCGGTGGGTACGTCGTCGACGAGAGTGTGCACACCGTCCCGGACGATCTGCCGCCCGCCGACGATGGTGTGGCGTACGTCCGCCGCGGAGGCGGCGAATACGGCCGTCTCGGCGGCCAGCCGGGGCGGTGGTCCGGCGGTGCGTACGGAGTCCAGTGCGATCGTGGTGAGGTCGGCGAGCGCGCCGGCTTCGAGGGTGCCGGCGTCGTCCCAGCCCAGGGCGGCGTGACCGTCGGCGGTCGCGGCGCGCAGCAGGGCGGCGGCGGTCCAGTGCCCGCGGGTGCGGGTGCGCAGCCGTTCGTCGAGCTCCATGGCGCGGGCCTCTTCGAGCAGGTCGATGACGGCGTGGCTGTCGCTGCCGAGGGAGAGCGGGCTGCCCTGCTGCTGGACGCGGGCGGCCGGGCCGATGCCGTCGGCGAGGTCGCGTTCGGTGGTGGGGCACATGCACACGCCCGTGTGGGAGCCGCCGAGGAGCGCGATGTCCTCATCGGTGAGGTGGGTGGCGTGCACGGCCGTGGTGCGGGGGCCCAGCGCGCCGTGGTCGGCGAGCAGCCGGGTGGGGGTGACGCCGTGGGCCTCGCGGCAGGCGTCGTTCTCGGCGGTCTGCTCCGAGAGGTGGACGTGCAGGGGGGCCTGCCGTTCGCGGGCCCAGTCCGCGACGGTGCCGAGCGAGCCGGCCGGGACGGCGCGTACGGAGTGGATGGCGGCGCCGATGCGGGCGTGCGGGCGCTCCTTGAGGGCCTCGGCGCGCTGGGCCCAGTCATCGGCGGTGCCGTCGGAGAAGCGCAGCTGGTGGTGGTTGGGCGGAGTGCCGAATCCGGCCGAGAGATAGGCGGTGTCGAGGAGGGTGATGCGGATGCCGGCCTCGTCGGCGGCGGCCAGCAGCGCCTCACCCATGGCGTTGGGGTCGGCGTAGCGGGTGCCGCCGGGCGCGTGGTGCAGATAGTGGAATTCGCCGACGCAGGTGATGCCGGCGAGCGCCATCTCGGCGTAGGCGGCGCGGGCGAGGGCGAAGTAGCTCTCGGGGGTCAGCCGGTCGGCGACGCTGTACATCACCTCGCGCCAGGTCCAGAAGGTGCCGGTGCCGACCTGGACGGTGCCGCGCAGCGCGCGGTGGAAGGCGTGCGAGTGGGCGTTGGCGAGGCCGGGGAGGGTCAGGCCGCGCAGCGTGGTGGCGCCGGGCGGCGGGGTGTCCGTGCCGGTGCGGACGGCGGTGATCCGCCCGTCCGCGGTGTCCACGGCCACGCCCGGCTCGGCGTGGGTGCCGAGCCAGGCGTGTTCGAGCCAGTACGTCGTCGGTGTTGCCTGCGGCGTCAGCGGCACGCCAGCCCCTCCAGTACGTCGGCGAGTGCGGTGACCCCGGCGACGCAGTCGTCCTCGTCCGCCGCTTCGGCGGGCGAGTGCGAGACGCCGGTCGGGTTGCGGACGAACAGCATCGCGGTGGGAACGGTTCCGGACAAAATACCGGCGTCGTGCCCGGCTCCGGTGCCCAGGACGGGCACCGGCCGCGGGCTCGTCTTGCCGAGGATCGCGCCCAGTTCGTCCCGCAGGGCGTGCTGGAACTCCACGACGGGGGTGAAGGATTCGCGCACGACGGTGAGGTCCACGCCGTCGCGGGCGGCGCGCTCGGCGGCCGCCTGCTCGATCCCCTGGATCACGGTGTCGAGGGTGTCCTGGTCGGCGGCGCGGGAGTCCAGCCAGCCGCGGACCAGCGAGGGGATCGCGTTGACGCCGTTCGGCTCCACGCTGATCTTCCCGAAGGTGGCCAGGGCACCGGCCAGCCGGGCCTGCTCGCGGGCGGCGAGCACGGTCGCGGCGTAGCTGAGCATCGGGTCCCGGCGGTCCTCCAGCCGGGTGGTGCCGGCGTGGTTGGCCTCGCCGTGGAAGTCGAACCGCCAGCGGCCGTGCGGCCAGATCGCGGAGGCGATGCCGACCGGGTCGCCGGACAGGTCCAGGGCGCGGCCCTGCTCGACGTGGAGTTCGACGAACGCGCCGATCCGGGCGAGCCGTTCGGGGTCCGGGCCGATGGCCTCGGGGTCGTATCCGGCGTGCTCCATGGCCTGCGGCAGGGTGACGCCGTCGCCGTCGCGCAGCCGGTGGGCGGCCTCGGTGGTCAGCGCCCCGGCGGCGAGCCGGGAGCCGACGCAGGCCATCCCGAAGCGGGCGCCTTCCTCGTCGCCGAAGTTGACGATGGCCAGCGGCTTGTCGAACTCCGCTGCCCTCCGGCGGAGTTCGTCGAGCGCGGCGAAGGAGGAGACCACGCCCAGAGGGCCGTCGAAGGCGCCGCCGTCCGGTACGGAGTCCAGGTGGGAGCCGGTGACGACGGCGTCGCCGGGGGCCACGTCCCGGTGGCCGGTGGCGCCGAGCCAGGCCCATTGGTTGCCGTTGCGGTCCAGTTCGTAGCTGAGGCCGCGGGCCTCGGCCTGGGTCCGGAACCACGCGCGGCAGTCGGCGTCGGCGCCGGTCCAGGCGTAGCGGCGGTAGCCCCCGGAGGAGGAGTCACGGCCGAGGGGCCGCAACTCCTCCCACATCTCGTGGAACGAGGCGGTCACGCGTCCTCGCCTTCACCCTCGCGCATCGGGATGCGGACGCCGCGCTCGGCGGCCACCTCGTCGGCGCGCTCGTAGCCCGCGTCGACGTGCCGGATGACGCCCATGCCGGGGTCGTTGGTGAGCACCCGGCGGATCTTCTCGCCGGCCAGCGGCGTGCCGTCGGCGACGGTGACCTGTCCGGCGTGGATCGAGCGGCCCATGCCGACGCCGCCGCCGTGGTGCAGGGAGACCCAGGAGGCGCCGGAGGCGACGTTGACCATGGCGTTGAGCAGCGGCCAGTCGGCGATCGCGTCCGAGCCGTCCTTCATGGCCTCGGTCTCGCGGTACGGCGAGGCGACGGAGCCGCAGTCGAGGTGGTCCCGGCCGATGGCGAGCGGGGCGCGCAGGGTGCCGTCGGCGACCATCTCGTTGAAGCGCTCACCGGCCTTGTCGCGCTCGCCGTAGCCGAGCCAGCAGATCCGGGCGGGCAGGCCCTGGAAGTGGACGCGTTCACCGGCCAGCTTGATCCAGCGGGCCAGCGACTCGTTCTCGGGGAAGAGCTCCAGGATCGCCTTGTCGGTCGCGGCGATGTCGCGGGCGTCGCCGGACAGCGCGGCCCAGCGGAACGGGCCCTTGCCCTCGGCGAACAGTGGCCGGATATAGGCGGGGACGAAGCCGGGGAAGGCGAAGGCCCGCTCGTACCCGGCGAGTTGGGCCTCACCGCGGATCGAGTTGCCGTAGTCGAAGACCTCGGCGCCGGCGTCCATGAAGCCGACCATGGCCTCGACGTGCCGGGCCATCGACTCGCGGGCCCGCTGGGTGAAGTCGGCGGGCTTCTCCGCGGCGTAGGCGGCCATGTCGTCGAAGTCGATGCCGACCGGAAGGTAGGACAGCGGGTCGTGGGCGCTGGTCTGGTCGGTGACGATGTCGATCGGCGCGCCCTCGGCGAGCATCTGCGGCAGCAGTTCGGCGGCGTTGCCGAGCAGTCCGATGGACAGCGGCTTGCGCCGGTCGCGGGCCTCGACGGCGAGCTGGAGCGCGTGCTGGAGGCTGTCCGCCCGGACGTCCAGGTAGCGGTGCTCGATCCGGCGCTCGATGGCCCGCGGATCGACGTCGATGCAGATCGCGACACCGTCGTTCATGGTGACGGCGAGCGGCTGGGCGCCGCCCATGCCGCCGAGGCCGGCGGTGAGGGTGATGGTCCCGGCGAGCGTGCCGCCGAACTTCTTCGCCGCGACGGCCGCGAAGGTCTCATAGGTGCCCTGGAGGATGCCCTGGGTGCCGATGTAGATCCAGGAACCGGCGGTCATCTGCCCGTACATGGTCAGGCCGAGGGCCTCCAGGCGGCGGAACTCCTCCCAGTTGGCCCAGTCGCCGACGAGGTTGGAGTTGGCGATGAGCACCCGCGGCGCCCATTCGTGCGTCTGCATCACGCCGACCGGGCGGCCGGACTGGACGAGCATCGTCTCGTCCTGCTTGAGCGTGGTGAGCGTGCGCACCATCGCGTCGAAGGAGCGCCAGTCACGTGCGGCCTTGCCCGTGCCGCCGTAGACGACGAGCTGGTCCGGGTGTTCGGCCACCTCCGGATCGAGGTTGTTCTGCAGCATGCGCAGCGCGGCTTCCTGCTGCCATCCCCGAGCACTCAGCTCCGTACCGCGCGGTGCCCGCACGGGTCGCGGTCCCGACATGGGCCGTGCCTCCCTGACGTCGATTGGATTGAGCTATTCACATCTTGAGGTTGATGAATAGCACTAGTCAACAGGACGCGGCCCGCCACGCGCGGCGAGCCGCGCGAACCGGCCAATCCGGCTGCGGCTTTCGACTTGCCCGCCGGGAAAGTCTGCGCTAACTTTCCCAGTAGGCAAGTCAACGGGGTTCAGCACGACCGCCTTGGGGAGGCGATGGCCATGACCACGACAGTGGATGCCGAACAGGCCTGGCAGGATCTGCAGCGCATCCGGGTCCCGCAGGAGCGGGTGTACGACGAGATCGAGCGGACCGCCCATGACGACACCGGGGCGACGTACGTCACCGCGGCCGTCATGTGGGTGTTCCTCGCCGTCTCCGGCCTGGATCTGCCCGGGTGGGCGTTCTGTCTGGCGCTGACCGCCTATCTCGCCGCGCTGGGCACCCTGGCGGTGATCGCCAACCGCCGGACGCGGATGCGGCTGCACCGCTCGCGTCACAGCTGGCGGTCGTTCGCGACGTTCTTCGCGGGCATGGCGGTGACCCTCGTGGCCATCCTGCTCTCCGGCCGACTGGTCGAGTGGCTGGCACTGCCGTTCGGCAGCCTGATCCAGGCCACCCTCTCGGCGGGCACCTTCCTGCTCTTCGTCGGCCCGGCGAACCGCTGGGCGGTCAGCACGCTCCGCGACCGGGGCGGAAGAACGATCTACACAAAGGCAGCCCGATGAGCACCCCGAGCGGTTTCGACGAACTGATCCACCCCTCCACCCGGCTGTCCGTGGTGGCGCTCCTCGCGGCCACGGAATGGGCCGACTTCCCCTTCATCCGCGACAGCCTCTCGCTCAGCGACTCCGCGCTCTCCAAACAGCTGCACACCCTGGAAGAGGCCGGATATCTGGAGATCCGCAAGGAGGGCGGCGGCCGCAAACGCCGCACCAAGGTGCGGCTGACGAGCCGCGGCCGGACCGCCTTCGAGGGGCATGTGGCGGCGCTCCGGGCCATCGTCGAGGGCGCGGGGCCCGGCGCGGCGCCCGCGACGGCGCACGAGCCCGCCGCCGCGACACCGGCAGACACCCGGCAACGGCAAGACCATGCAAAGGCAGGCCGATGACGACAACCGACCACCACCCCATGGGCCCGGCAACGACCACGCCGGTGCCCCCGGGCTCCCCCGCATCCCGCCAACCCGTCATCCGCGTACGCGACTTGCGGATGTCCTACGGCGACCGGCACATCCTCCACGGCACCGACCTGGACATCCACCGCGGCGAGATCTTCGCGCTGCTCGGCCCCAACGGCGCCGGGAAGACCACCACCGTCGAGATCCTGGAGGGCTTCCGGCAGCGCTCCGCGGGCGACGTCGAGGTCCTGGGCACGGACCCGGCGCGCGGCGACGACGCCTGGCGCGCGCGGATCGGCCTGGTCCTGCAGTCCTGGCGCGACCACCGCCGCTGGCAGGTCGCCGAGCTGCTGACGCACTTCGCCACCTATTACGCGAACCCGCGCGACCCGGCCGAACTCCTCGCCCTGGTGGGCCTCACCGAGCACGCCCGCCAGCAGGTCGACCGGCTGTCCGGGGGCCAGCGCCGCCGGCTGGACGTCGCCCTCGCCATCGTCGGCCGGCCCGAACTCGTCTTCCTGGACGAGCCGACGACCGGCTTCGACCCCGAGGCCCGGCGCGACTTCCACGACCTGGTCGAACGGCTCGCCCGCGACGAGGGCGTCACGATCCTGCTCACCACGCATGACCTGGTCGAGGCCGAGCGGCTGGCCGACCGGATCGCGATGCTGGTCAACGGCCGCATCCGGGCCTGCGGCACCCCGTCGGAACTGGCCGGGAGGGCCGCCGCCCAGGCGGAGGTCCGCTGGACCGCCCCCGACGGCAGGGCCCGGCGCGAACGCACCGCCGACCCGTCCCAGCTGGTCTGGGAACTCCACCGGGAGACGGGGGGACCGGTCGCCGGCCTGGAGGTCCGGCGGCCGACGCTGGAGGACACCTATCTGCACATGGTCCACCGGGCCGACGGACACGGGGCCGGGCCCGGGGCCACGAGCGCGAGCGGGGCCGTGGCCCCGGACGGGGAGGAACGAGCCGCATGAGGGGGACCGACATGACAGCCGTGACGGGGACTACAGCGGCGACGGACACCGCCGGGAGGACCGGCGGCACGGACACCCTGCACCTGACGGGCACCACCGGCACGCGCCCGACCGGCGCGGCACCGCGGGGGTCCGCCGCACCGCACCCCCGGCGCCGCTACTGGCGCGCCGGGCTCCGGCGCGGCGGCATCGAGCTGCGCCATCTCCTGCGCAACCGCAAGGAGTTGAGCGGCCATCTGATCAATATCGTGGTCGCGCTGATGCTGGCCGGCTACATCAGCGACAAGGTGCCCGGCACCCAGGTCCCGATGGCCCATCTGACGCTCTCGGGCTTCGCCGCCTATCTGCTGTTCCAGATCGGGCTGGTCAACCTCCCGCAGATCCTGGTGACCGAGCGCGAGGAGGGCGCGCTGCTGCGGCTGCGTGCCACCCCCGGTGGCATACCGGCCTATCTGGTCGCCAAGTCTCTGATGGTGGTCGCGGTGGCGTTCGGCACGCTGGCCCTCCTGCTGGGCGCGGCCGCGCTGCTGGTGGACGGGCCGCTGCCGCACGGGCCGGAAGGCTGGCTGACGCTGCTGTGGGTCAGCGCGCTCGGGCTGCTGGCCGTCGTACCGCTGGGTGCGGCCCTCGGCGCCGTGCTGCCGAACCCGCGGGAGGCGATCGCGATGATCATGCTGCCCGTCATGGGGCTGCTGGTCACCTCCGGGGCGATGTTCCCGCTCTCCGCACTGCCCGACGTGGTCCAGAAGATCGCCTCCGTCTTCCCGCTCAAGTGGATGGCACAAGGCCTGCGCTCCGCCCTCCTCCCGGACGCCGCCCGCGCCGCGGAACCGGCCGGCTCCTGGGAACTGCCGACCGTGGCCCTGATACTCACCGCCTGGGCCGTCCTCGGCTTCCTCCTCGCCGTCCCCCTCCTCCGCCGAGCCGCCCGCCGAGAATCCGGCTCCCGCCTCACCGAACGCCACCGCAAGGCGGGCCTGAACGGGGGCGGGGCGGTTTGAGGAAGGTGCCTGGCTCGGGGCAGGCTGCCTGGGCCTGGCTCGGACGGATTGCCCGAATCAGGTGGGCGCCTCATTCGGGCCAGGGTCCCGGCTCGGTCCGGGGTGCCCGGCGCGGGGCGGGGTTCCCGACGGGGGCCAGGTACGACGGCGGGGCCGGGTGGGCTGGACCGGGTGGCCGAGCGGGCCGGGTCAGCAGGCCCGCCTCGGGCACGAACACCGGGCCGTGAAGGCGCTCGCCGCCGTCTGACCAGTGGCTTCTCCCTGGCCGCTCCCCCGCGTCCGGTGTCCGTTGGCGTCATCCCCCCAGCCAGTGATGGAGTTGTCCCATGACGTTCACGGACCGAGACCGAGCCGTAGAGGCAGCCGTTGCGCAGGGGCTGGTGGGTCCCGACGAGCCCGTGGCGGGGCTGCTGGACATTGCCGGCATCCGGCGTTCGGCAGGTGAACTCCGCGCCGCGTTCGAGGAGTTCACCGCTCCCGGCACCCCGGTCCTGCACGCCTTCGCGGTGAAGGCCGCCTCGCTCGTCCCCGTGCTGCAACTGCTCGCGCAGGAGGGGCTCGGCTGCGAGGTGGCCAGCCCCGGCGAGCTGGCACTGGCCCGTGCCGCCGGGGTGCCGGTCACGCGCACCGTCCTGGACTCGCCCGCCAAGACCCACGCCGAGCTGCGGGAGGCACTGGCCCTCGGGATCGCCGTCAACGCCGACAACCCCGAGGAGCTGACACGGATCGACGCGCTGATGGCCTCCGCGCCGAGCAGCGCGCCCATCGGCCTGCGGGTCAATCCGCAGATCGGCGGCGGCAGCATCGGGGCGATGAGCACCGCCACCGACACCTCCAAGTTCGGTGTCGGGCTGCGCGACGAGGGCGCCCGCGAGTGGGTCGTACGCGCCGCCCTCGACCGCCCGTGGCTGACCCGGCTGCACGCCCATGTCGGCTCGCAGGGCATGCCGCTGGAGCTGATGACCGCGGGCGTAGGCGCCCTGTACGTCCTGGCCGAGGAGATCAACGAGCGGGCCGGGCGGCGGCAGATCGACACGCTCGACATCGGCGGCGGCCTGCCGGTGAATTTCTCCTCGGACGCCCACACCCCGACCTACCGCGAGTACGCCGCGCAGCTGCACTCCGCCGTCCCCGGTCTGCTGTCCGGACGCTACGGCCTGGTCACCGAGTTCGGCCGGTCTCTGCTGGCCAAGCACGGCACGGTCCTCGCCCGCGTCGAGTACGCGAAGTCGGCCGGCGGCCGGCCGATCGCGGTCACCCACGCCGGGGCCCAGGTCGCCACCCGTACGGTCTTCGTCCCCGAGGCCTGGCCGATCCGGGTCGGCGCCCACGACGCCGCAGGGCGGCCCAAGACGGGCGCTCCGGTCGCGCAGGACATCGCGGGGCCGTGCTGTTTCGCGGGTGACCTGGTCGCCGAGAACCGTCCCCTGCCCCTTCTGGAGGCCGGAGATCACGCCGCCCTCCTGGACACCGGCGCGTACTACTTCTCCACCCACTTCGCCTACAACTCCCTCCCCCGCCCCGGCATTTACGGCTACGCGCCGGACGCGGACGGCGCCATCCGCTTCGCGACCATCCGCACCCCGCAGACCCTGGAGGAACTCACCGCGGAGAGCGGCGCGGCCCACGCGAATTCCCTGCGCGACCTCGGCCGCCCGTAGCGGCCCCCTCCGAACCGAACCCGAACCAACAGCCGGGTGGCCGGTCTCCGAAGAGCCGAACCAACCGCCGCCTGCCCCCGGCGCGCGCCACCGGAACGGGTGACGCCCGCCTCGCCCCTCACTTCACGCCGCGAGCGGACGGCTCACTCCGCGAACCGGCCCGCTCACACCACGGACGGTGTCGCCTACTCCACGAACAGCCCGCGTGCCGCCGCCCTGGCGTCGAATTCCTCCAGGCGGGCCTGGGCGTCGGGCAGGGCGTCGCACATCGCTTCCAGGAGGACGCGGCCCAGCAGCATGGGGGCGCAGGCCGTGTCGAAGGCCAGGCCGGTGCCGACGGGGGCCGGGAGGAGGAGGTCGGTGTGGTGGGCGACGGGGGCGAAGGCGCTGTCGGCGACGGTGACGACGGTCAGGCCGGCCGTGCGGGCGTACTCCAGCGCGTCGACGACCTCGCGGGGGTGGCGGGGCAGCGCGAAGCACAGGAGGGCACTCGCCCCGGCGCGTACGGCGGCGTCGATGCGGTCGGTGAGCATGGTGCCGCCCTCGTCCAGCAGACGGACGTCGGGGTGGACCTTGCGGGCGAAGTAGCTGAAGCCGGCGGCCTGGGCGGTGGCGGCGCGCAGGCCGAGGACGGGAAGCGGGCGGGACGCGGCGAAGAGACGGCCGGCCTCGATCACCGGCGACGGGTCGGCGAGGGCGGCGGCGAGATGGCGGAGGTTGTCGATCTCGGCCTGTACGGCCTGCTGGTACTCGTTGAGGGAGCCGGTGTCGCCGGGCTTGTCCGCGGGGGCGACCTCGCGGAGATGGCGGCGGAGCGCCGGGTAGCCGTCGAAGCCGAGGGCGACGGCGAAGCGGGTGACGGACGGCTGGCTGACACCGGCCAGTTCGGCCAGTTCCACGCTGGAGAGGAAGGGCGCGTCGGCGGCCTGGCGCACCATGCAGTGGGCGATCCGCCGCTGGGTGGGGGTCAGCCGGTGCCCCTCGAAGAGCTTCTGCAGCCGGGCGGCGATACCGGCGTCCATGCCGACCTCCGCACCGGCACCGGTACTGGCGCCCGTGCCGGCACCCGTCGGCGCGTCCTTCCCGGCCCCCGCCCCGGCATCCGCACCATCGCCCGTCCCCGCGGCGTCCCGCGTCGTGCCGGACTCGTCCCGCGGCCCGCCGTCGGCCGCGCCGCCGATGCCACCGCCGTTTGCCCCGTCCCCGCTCATCGCCTCTTCTTCCCGGCCCGGTCGGGGCCTTGTCCTGTGTCGACCGACTGTACGGAATTCCTGGTCCGCTCCGGTTCCGGGCGGGGCCGCGCGATCCGGCCGTGCCGGGTACGGCGCGTGAACCGGCCGTACCCGGCACGCCGCACGAACCACAACCCCGGCCCCCGAACACGACGCCCAAGCCCCAGCCGGCCCCGGCCCCAGCCCCCACAACGCCCCCCTCACACCTCCCCCAACCCCTCCAGCACCCCCGCCGCCACCGCCACGTCCTCCGTCAGTGGGCGGTCCTCCATCCTCGGGTCGAGGGAGGCGGCGGCGCGGGTGTAGGCGGTGGCGAGGGGCAGGCCGGGGTCGGGTTCCAGGGAGCGCATCCGCAATGCCCGTATGGCGGCGACCAGTTCGCAGGCGAGGATCTGGCGGTAGTAGGTGCAGGCGCGCAGGGCCTGGCGGGCGCCGAGGGAGGCGAAGCTGGCCTGTTCCTCGACGCCGCGGGAGAGGACGGCATGGCCGAGGGAGGCCGGGTTGGAGACCTCGCGCATCTCGCCGAGCGCCGCGCCGGCCGCGTACTCCAGGATCATCACGCCGGAGCTGGCGGGCGCCGCGTCGCCCAGGAACGGCCGCAGCCGGGTGAGGTCGGGCTCGGAGAGCGCGGCGAGCCGGGCGGTGGACAGCCGGGCGGTCTGCAGCACGGCCAGCCGGAAGGTGTCCAGGGCGAGCGCGGCATGGGCGGCGTAGAAGTTGCCGTGGTGGTAGGCGGCCTGGTCCTCGATGCTGATCAGGGGGTTCTCGGCGGCGGCGTTCACCTCGACGGTCAGGACCGCGTCGAGCGTGTCGGCGGCGTCCACTGCGGGGCCGTGGATCTGCGGGAGGCAGCGGAAGCCGTACGGGTCCTGGATGCGGCCGAGGGGCGGGGTGGGGCGGGACGGGATGCCGGCGAGGGCGCGCAGCCGGGCGGCGGTGGCCACGGAGCCGGGGTGCGGGCGGGCGAGCAGGACGGGTTCGGCGAAGGGTTCGGCGGAGCCGCCGACCGCGAGCAGGGAGAGCGCAGCGACCGGGAGCGAGGCGGCCAGCAGCCGGCGCAGTTCGTCGAGGGCGAGCGCGGACTGGCCGAGAGTGAGGGCGTTGCTGCTGATCAGGGCGAGGGCGTCGTTGTTGTCGAGGGCGAGGGGGGCGGGGGGCCGGGCGCCGGGCGCGCAGTGCCAGGGGTGTTCGCCGGCCAGGGCCAGGCCGGTCTGGGCGAGCGCGGCCAGGTCGCCGGTGCCGACGGCGCCGAGTTCGTTGACGACGGGGTGGGCGCCGGCCTCCAGGGCGGCGAGGAGTGCGGTGATGACGGCGGGGTTGAGGCCGGCGCCGCCCGCCAGCAGCTGGTTGGCGCGTACCGCGAGCATGGCCCGGACCTCGCGGGCGGGCAGCGGGTCGCCGATCGCCCCGGCGTGGCTGCGCAGCAGCCGCAGCCCGTGGTCGGCGTCGGCGGCCCCGACGTCCTCCGTGCGGTTGGCGCCGACGCCGGTGCTGCGGCCGTAGATCCGGCCGGTGACAGCGAGGCGGCGGGCGGTTCGCCAGGACTCCTCGGCGCGGGCGTAGGCCTGGGCGTCGGGAGGCGCGGGGTGCGCGGTGCGCTCGGCGAGGGCGGCGATGCCGGTGGGGTGCAGCGCGCTGCCGTCGAGGGTGATGCGCCGTCCGGCGTCCGGGCGGTTGTCCAGCATGTGGGAAATCAAGGGGCTCAACTCCCTCATATAACGCGCTTTGTGGACGGAAGTCCGGCACCTGCTTCCGAGGGTGCGACACCTCGTTCCGTACGGTGAGCCGAAGCAACGGGCGGGGCAACGGGCGACCCCCTTCCACCTATTGACTTCTATTCACGTGCCTAAGACTCTGCATGACCATATGCAGGCCGGGCAAGGGGCAGCGGATGATCAAGTTCGACGCAGTCAGCAAGCGGTACCCGAACGGCACCACCGCCGTGGACGAGCTGTCCCTCGACCTCCCGGAGGGCGGTGTCACCGTCCTCGTCGGCTCATCGGGATGCGGCAAGACGACCACCCTGCGGATGATCAACCGCATGGTCGAGCCGACGTCCGGCACGGTCAGCGTCGGCGGCCGCGACGTTCTGCGGACGGACGCCGCCGAGCTGCGCCGCGGCATCGGCTACGTCATCCAGCAGTCCGGTCTCTTCCCTCACCGTACGATCCTGGACAACATCGCGACCGTCCCGCTGCTGCTGGGCTGGGGCAGGCGCAAGGCCCGCGCCCGCGCCGCCGAGCTGCTGGAGCTGGTCGGGCTGCCCGCCGACGCCGCCAAGCGCTATCCGCACCAGCTCTCCGGCGGCCAGCAACAGCGTGTCGGTGTCGCCCGTGCGCTCGCCGCCGACCCGCCGGTGCTCCTGATGGACGAGCCGTTCGGCGCGGTCGACCCGGTCGTCCGCACCCAGCTCCAGAACGAACTGCTGCGGCTCCAGGAGGAGCTGCGCAAGACCGTCGTCTTCGTCACCCACGACATCGACGAGGCGGTCCGGCTGGGCGACCGGATCGCGGTCTTCCGCACCGGCGGGCGGCTGGTGCAGTGCGCCGCGCCCGCCGAGCTGCTGGCCCGTCCGGCCGATGACTTCGTCGCCGGATTCCTGGGCGCCGAGCGCGGTCTCAAACTGCTCTCCCTCACCGGCCTCGCGGACGTGCCGCACGCTCCCGGCCGGGCGATACGCGCGGACGAGCCGGTCGGCGCGATATCCCGCGACGGGGAGCGCTGGCGCCTGGTGACCTCCCCGCGCGGCGAACCGCTGGGCTGGCTGGACACCGACGCACTGCCCGCCGGGGGCACGGCCGGCGAGGCCGCGCTGGAGGCCGTACGGCCGCTGCGCGACACCGACTCGCTGCTCTCCGCGCTCAACGAGGCGGTCTCCTCCCCGGCCGCCGCGGTCGCCCGGGTCACCGCCGACGGGGTGCTGACCGGGATCACCTCCCGCGACGCCATCCACGAACGGGCGGGCCGCAGCCACGCGGAGGCGGGCCGGGCGGCGGCCGTCACGGAGTCCGCCGTCAAGCCGCCCGCAACGGAGCCGCCCGCCTCCCGGGACGCCGACGACACCGCGCCGGACACGTCCGCCGAGGCCCCGGAGCGCTCCGCATGACCATCGAATGGGGCTGGTTCCCCGACCACGCCGACGAGCTGGCCCGGCTGACCGCCGACCATCTCGCCACCGCCGTCCCCGCGGTCCTCCTCGGCCTGCTGATCGCGCTGCCGCTGGCCGTCCTCGCGCACCGGGTACGGCCGCTGCGCGGCCTCGTCCTCGGCGTGTCCAACATCCTCTACACCATTCCCTCCCTGGCCCTCTTCGTGCTGCTGCTGCCGGTCACCGGGCTGACCCGCACCACCGCGATCGTCGGGCTGACCGCGTACACCCTGGTCGTGCTGGTACGGAACACCGTCGAGGGCCTGGACGCGGTCCCGGCCAGGGCCCGCGAGGCCGCCGAGGCGATGGGTTCCCGGCCGCTGCGCACCCTGCTCACCGTCGAGCTGCCGCTCGCCCTACCGGTGATCATGGCGGGCGTACGGGTCGCCACCGTCATGTCTATCTCCCTGGTCAGCGTGGCCAGCTACATCGGCTACGGCGGCCTCGGCCAGCTCTTCACCGACGGCTTCCAGCGCAACTTCCCCACCCCGGTCGTCGCCGGCGTGGCCCTGACCCTGCTGCTCGCCCTGGTCGCCGACGCGCTGCTGGTGACCGTCCAGTGGCTGTGCACCCCCTGGCGGCGCGGCACCTCCCGGCAGCGCACCTCCACCTGGCGGAAGGCAGCGTGACGCGCCGATGCTCGAACTTCTGAAGAACCTCGCCGCCTGGCTGACCAGCGCGGATCAGTGGTCCGGCCCCGAGGGCATCGCCACCCGCGTCCTGGAGCACCTGGAGTACTCGGTGCTCGCCACCCTCGCCGCGGCCGTGATCGCGCTGCCGGTCGGGCTGCTCATCGGGCACACCGGCCGCGGTGCCTTCCTCGCCGTCAACCTCTCCTCCTTCGGCCGGGCGCTGCCCACCGTCGGCCTGGTCACCCTGGTGTTCCTGGCGGGCGGGCTGAGCGTCTGGCCGGTGTACGTGTCGCTGGTCGCGCTCGCCGTGCCCGTGATCATCACCAATACGTACGCGGGCATGGCCGCCGTCGACCCCGAGGTCAAGGACGCCGCCAGGGGCGTGGGGCTGCGCGGCCGCCAGGTCCTCTGGCAGGTCGAACTCCCGCTCGCGCTGCCGCTGATCATGACCGGCATCCGGCTGGCGACCGTGCAGGTGGTCGCCACCGCCACCATCGCCGCCTACGTCAGCTTCGGCGGGCTGGGCCGCTATGTCTTCGACGGCCTGGCGCAGCGCGACCTGGTGCAGGTCCTCGGCGGCGCGGCTCTGGTGGCCGTGCTCGCCGTGGTCGCCGACCTGGCGCTGGGCGGCCTGACCCGGCTGCTGTTCCGCGGCCGCCCGGCCGCCGCCCGCTGAGCGCCGCCGCCCGCCCCCTCCGTCCCTCCCGAGGAGTCCCGCCCATGAACCGCCGTACCGTCCTGACCACACTCCTGGCCGGCGCCTCGGCCCCGCTGCTGGCCGCCTGCTCCTCCGGCATCACCTCCCTCAAGGGGAGCGGCGTCGGCGGTGACAGCGGCAGCAGCAAGGACGGACTGACCATCGGCACCGCCAACTTCACCGAGAACCAGATCCTCGGCCACCTCTACGCGGGCGTGCTCAACGCCGCCGGGGTCGAGACCACCGTCAAGCCCAACCTCGGCTCCCGCGAGATCGTGGTGCCCGCGCTGCGCTCCGGCGACATCGACCTGCTCCCCGAGTACCAGGGCAGCCTGCTGCTCTACCTCGACAAGAACGCCACCGCGACCGAGGCGGGCGCGATGCAGAACGCGCTGACCACCGTGCTGCCGAACGGCCTCGAAGTCCTCCCGTACGCCGCCGCCGAGGACCGCGACAGCTTCGCCGTGACCCGGGAGACCGCCGACCGCTACGGGCTGAAGACGCTGGCCGATCTGCGCAAGGTCAACGGCAAGCTGGTCTTCGGCGCCGCCGCGGAGATGAAGAAGCGCGTGGTGGGGCTGGTCGGCCTCAAGGAGCAATACGGCGTGGAATTCAAGGAGTTCAAGGCGCTGGACTCGTCCGGCCCGCTGGTCAAGGGCGCCCTGAAGAAGGGGGACATCGACGTCGGCAACGTCTTCACCACCGATGTCGACACCGCGGCGAACGGCTGGGTCCTGCTCGCCGACCCCAAGCAGCTGATCCCCGCCCAGCACATCGTCCCGCTGATCGCCGCCCGCAAGGCCGACGCCAGGGTCCGCAAGGCCCTCGCCCGCCTCGGCAACACCCTCACCACCCCGCAGCTCACCGAGCTCAACCGCCTGGTCGACAAGGAGAAGCGCGACCCGGACCGGGTGGCCGCTGCCTGGCTCAAGAAGCAGAAGCTGAGCTGACCCCGGGGCCGTCGTAGCGCGGGGGCAGCCCGAAGAGCGGGAACAGCCGCTCGGTGTCCAGGAAGCACTGCAGCGCGGTGACCCGGCCGTCCGCCGCCTCGATGACCTGGATCGCCCACGGCGTGCCGTCCGCGCGGTACTGCCCGAACGCCGCCCGGCCGTTCGCGCTGACCGGCACCAGATGCGACCCCTCGCAGCCGCAGCCCGGCCCGCGCAGCCACCGCAGGATGTCCGCACGGCCGCGCAGCCACAGGGCGTAGGGCGGCATGGACAGCGTGGAGTCCTCGTGCAGCACGGCGGTGAGCGCGTCCATGTCGAACCGTTCGAAGGCGTCGACATAGCGCCGCAGCAGCGCCTGCTGGGCCTCGTCCAGCGGCTGCCGCGGGGCGTCGGCGGCGTCCTCGCCGGACGCGGCGAGGGTGGCACGGGCCCGCTGGAGCGCGCTGTTGACGGAGGCGACCGAACTGCCCAGCAGCTCGGCGACCTCGCTCGCCGACCAGCTCAGCACCTCGCGCAGGATCAGCACCGCCCGCTGCCGGGGCGCCAGCCGCTGCAGCGCGGAGACGAACGCGAGCCGGATCGACTCCCGGGCGACGGCGGTCTCCGCGGGGTCCCCGGCGGACGCCAGCACCCGCTGGTCCGGGACGGGCCCGATCCAGGTCGCCTCCGGCAGCCCGGTGCCGATCGGGGTGTCCACGCTCGACGGCGAGGCGAGATCCATCGGCCGGGCCCGGCGCTGACTGCCCTTGAGCAGGTCCAGGCAGACATTGGTGGCGATCCGGTAGAGCCAGGACCGCAGCGAGGACCGCCCCTCGAACCGGTCGTAGCTCCGCCAGGCCCGCACCATGGTCTCCTGCACGGCGTCCTCGGCCTCGAACGCCGACCCCAGCATCCGGTAGCAGTAGCCGGTCAGTTCGCTGCGGTGCGCCTCCAGCCGCTCCACCGGCTCCCCCTGTGGCACACCCGCCCCGGCCCCGTCCGCCGTCGCGACGCCACGCCGCCCCGCGCTCTCGTCCACCGCGTCGGCTTCACCCGTCGAGGACCGCTTCATCGCACACCCGCCCATCCGCCCACAGGCCGACACCGGCACACACGCCCCGACCGTACCGGAGCGCCCGGCACCAGTCTGCGCCTCACCGGGGTGCGGTGCAGCCGGGGAACGGGACGTGGGCGTCGGCGTCCGACGGGCATCCTTACGCCCTCACCCCCGCGCGAGCCGGCTCGCCGAGCCCCGTTCCGAGAGGCGGGGGGCGCAGAGGATGCGCTTGCGGCGGACGCGACGGCCCTCGATGGCGGCGACCGCGAGGCGGGCGGCTTCCTTGGCGATGTCGGTGAGGCCCCAGTCGACGGTGGTCAGGGGCGGGGTGAGGACGCGGGAGACGGGGTGGTCGTCGAAGCCGACGACGGAGAGGTCGCGGCCGATGGTGAGCGAGGCCTCGGCGGCGGCCGCGTAGACGCCGTAGGCGATGGAGTCGGAGAAGCAGAAGACGGCGGTGGGCGGGGCGAGCGCGCCGGCCGGGCGGTGGCCGTCCGGGCTGTTGGCCAGGACGCGGCGGGCCATCGCGGTCGCCGCGTCCAACTCCTGGGGGCAGGGCAGCACCACGACCTCGATGCCGAGGCGGTCGGCGGCCTCGCGGACGTAGACGTCGGCGGGGCGGTCGGGGGTGGAGGGGCCGGTGGGGGTCAGCACGGTGACCCGGCGGTGGCCCAGTCCGCGGAGGTAGTCGAGCACGGCGTCGATGCCCGCCCGGTTGTCAAAAAGCACCTCGCCCGCCGTACGGGCCCGGCTCAGCGCGTCGCCGATGGAGACCACCGGCACCGCGTCGGCGATCTTCGACCAGCCCTCGGCGGACGGGTCGACGGGCGAGACCAGCAGACCGTCCACCCGCTGGTCGCGCAGCTGCTTGGCGAGGGAGAGTTCGCGTCCGGGGTCGCCGCCCGCGTCGAGGATCAGCGCATAGCGGTCGCCGGCCAGCAACTCGCGCCCTATGGCCGCCATCAGCTGCTGCTGCCACAGGTCCTGCAGATCGCCGGCGAGCACTCCGACCGTGCTCGTCCGGCCGCTGGCGAGCGCGCGGGCGATCGGGTCGGCCTCGTAGCCGAGTTCGGCGGCGGCCCGGCGCACCCGCTCCTCGGTCTCCTTGGAGACATGCTTGCCGCGCAGCGCGTAGGAGACGGCGGCGGTGGAGAGTCCGGTGGCCTCGGCCACCTCACGGAGGGTGGTGCGCTTATTGGGCCTGGCCATGTCCGGAAGCCTACCCAAGGAGGGTGCCGGACCTGTCCACGATGTGGCCCCTCCCGAGGGCGCCCACGGCCCGGCGGAGCTGGTGCGACCTTGACAGCTGCAGTTGTTAACCGTTTCACTTAAACGCATCAGTTAATCGGTTAAGTGAAACGGTTCAGTGCCGCGGACCCGGCCGCGGGTACCGTCCGGCCGACCGCGCCGCCCCGGAGGGAGGCCCGTGCCCACCGACGTCCACCAGCACCTCTGGCCGCCCGGGTTCCTCGCCCTGCTGCGGTCCCGCACCGCGCCGCCCCGGCTCGACGGCTGGACCCTGCACCTGCCCGGTGAGCCGCCGTACGCGGTCGACCCCGCCGACCACGACCCCGCGGCCCGCGCCCGGCTCGCCCGCGCCGACGGCCTGGACCTGGCCCTGGTGTCGCTCTCCAGCCCGCTCGGCATCGAGTATCTGCCGCCCGCGGAGGCCGCGCCGCTGCTCGCCGCGTTCCATGACGGCGCGCTGGACCTGCCCACCCCCTTCGGCGTCTGGGCGTCGGCCTGCCTGTCCGCCGCCGAGCCGGACACCGCGGCGCTGCGGCGCGAGCTGGCGCGTGGCTGCGTGGGCCTCCAGCTCCCCGCCACCGCACTGCTCGACGCCGCGGGCTGGGACCGCTGCGCACCGCTGCTGGACGCCCTCGCCGAGCAGGACAAGCCGCTGTTCGTGCACCCGGGCGCGGCCCCGGCCGCGGGACCCGCCGCGCCCGCCTGGTGGCCCGCCCTGGTCCCGTACGTCCAGCAGCTGCACGCCTCCTGGTTCGCCTTCCGGGCCTTCGGGCGGCCGCGCCACCCGGAGCTGCGGGTGTGCTTCGCCGCGCTGGCCGGGCTGGCGCCGCTGCACGGGGAGCGGCTGGTCGCCCGGGGCGGCGGACGGGACCGCGGCCGGGTGGACTGCCGCGCCTTCTACGAGACGTCCTCCTACGGGACGCGCGCGGTGGACGCCCTCGTACGGGCCGTCGGCATCGACGTGGTGGTCAACGGCAGCGACCGCCCTTATGCCGCGCCCACCCTCCCCGACCTCGGCGCGGACGCCGCCGTCCACGCCCTGCGCCACACCAATCCGGCCCGCCTGCTGGGCCCGACGAAAGGAGCCCGCCCATGACGGACCACACCTCCCAGGCCGCCGCCCGTGAGGTCCCCGACGGCGCGCAGCCGTTCTCCGCACTGCCCGAGCGCAACCTCGGCAAGCACGAGCTGCGGGCCCTGGTCGACACGCTCGCGGCCCGCCCCGGCCTGTGGCGCGAGCAAGTGGCGTTCTCCGACACCGAGCGGCACTACGCCTCCCTGTACCGCGACGAGTTCGTGGACGTCTGGCTGCTGTGCTGGACCCGGCGGAACGACACCGGCTGGCACGACCACGACCTCTCCTCGGGGGCGGTGCGCGTCGTCCAGGGCGCCCTGACCGAGTCCAACCCCCGGATCGGCGGCGAGCACCTGGCCACCACGGTCGGCGCGGGCTCCTCGTTCTGCTTCGGCCCGGACCACATCCACCGCCTCACCGGCGCGACCGACGACGCGGTGTCGGTGCACGCCTATTCGCCGCCGTTGTGGCGCCTGGGCCAGTACGACATCACCGAGGACGGCCTGATGCGGCGGGTCTCGGTCTCGTACGCCGATGAGCTGCGGCCGATGGACGCGGCGCCCGCCGCCTGAGCCGGCCGCCACCGGCAGGTGACCCCCGCGACGACCGCGCCGAGAGCCACGTCCATGACCACGCCGATTGCCATGTCGGCGCGCCCCGCCTATTGACCTTCCATTCACCGCCATCGATCCTGCATGAATCCATACAGGCGCGACCCGAGGCGGATTCATGGCAGGTGTGGTCGAACAGCGGTCCATCGACGTCGTCCCCGACGACGAACGCCACGGCAGCGCGGTCAGTCAGTTCACCCTCTGGCTGGGCGCCAACCTCCAGGTCACCGCCGTGGTCACCGGCGCGCTGGCGGTCGTCTTCGGGGCGAACGCCTTCTGGGCGGTGATCGGCCTGCTGCTCGGCAACCTCCTGGGCGGTGCGGTGATGGCGCTGCACTCCGCGCAGGGGCCCCGGCTCGGACTGCCGCAAATGATCACCTCCCGGGCCCAGTTCGGGGTGCGCGGTGCGGTGGTCCCACTGGCGCTGGTCATCGTGATGTACACCGGGTTCTTCGCCGGCGGCAGCGTGCTGGCCGGGCAGGCGGTCGGCGAGCTGACCCACCTCGGCGAGACACCGGGCATCGTGCTCTTCGCCGCGGTCACCGCCGTCGCCGCGACGGTCGGCTACCGCCTCATCCACGCCCTCGGCAAGATCGCCGGCCTGGTCTGCGCGCTGGCCTTCGTCTACCTCGGCATCCGGCTGCTGCAGCGCGCCGACCTCGGCACCCTGCTCGCCGACCACCGCTTCGGGCTGCCGGTCTTCCTGCTCGCCGTCTCGCTGTCGGCGTCCTGGCAGCTGGCGTTCGGCCCGTACGTCGCCGACTACTCGCGCTACCTCCCGCGGCACACCTCGGCGCGCGCCACGTTCTGGTGGACGCTGTCCGGTTCGGTGCTCGGCTCGCAGTGGTCGATGACGTTCGGCGCGCTGGCGGCCGCCGCGGCGCCGACCGCGTTCGTGGGCCACGAGGTCGGCTACCTCGTCGGCCTGGGCGGCACCGGGCTGATCGCCTCGTTCCTCTACTTCGTGATCGCCCTCGGCAAACTCACCATCAACGTCCTCAACACCTACGGCGGGTTCATGTCGCTGGTCACCAGCGTCAGCGGCTTCCGCGGACAGCGGACCCTCTCCGCGCGCGGCCGCGCCGCCTACATCGCCGGGATCATGGTGGCCGGCACCGCCGTCGCGCTCCTGGGGAAGGACTCCTTCCTGACGGCCTTCAAGGACTTCCTGCTCTTCCTGCTGACCTTCTTCACGCCCTGGTCGGCGATCAACCTCGTCGACTACTACCTGCTCTCCAAGGAGCGTTACGACATCCCGGCGCTCAGCGACCCGGCCGGCCGCTACGGCGCCTGGAACGTCCGGGCGCTGACGGTCTACGCCCTCGGGGTACTGGCCCAACTGCCGTTCCTGGCCACGCACTTCTACACCGGCCCGCTGGTGGCACCGCTCAGCGGCGCCGACATCTCCTGGCTGGTCGGGCTCGCCGTACCGGCCGTCCTGTACTGGCTCACCGCCCGCCACGACACCGCGCGCACCGCGGCACCCGACCCGCTCCCCGGGGAGCGTTCCCCCGCCGGATCGGGGGGTTAACCCCAGGGCGCCGCCCGCCCGCCGTCCGTACGCTCGGCGGTATGGCGACACACGACCCCGATCTCCGCAAAGAACTCCATGCGACCCTCCAGACGCGCAAGGAACTGGGGCCGGAGTACGAGGCGGAACTGCTGGAATCCTTCCTGGAGAAGCTGGAGGAGGGCGTCGACCGGCGGGTGCGGCGGCAACTGGCCGAGCAGCAGGTCCAGGTGGCGCGCGGCGTCCTGCCGCCCCGCCGTACGGGCCAGGGCAGGGAGTTCTGGGAGCGCTTCGGGTTCGCCGCCTTCTCGTTGGTGCTGGCCATCCCGATGTCCACGGTCGCGGTGGTGCACACCGGGCTGCCGGGCCTGCTGGTGACCTGGGCCGGTCTGGTCGGCGTCAACGCCGTGCAGGGGGCGGGTGGGTGGCGTCCGCTGCGTCCGCGGACGGGCCGCCGCGACGGGGCCGCGGACTGACGCCCCGGCGGGAGCGGGCCGGCCGGAGCGGGCGAAGGAGCGTGGCGGGGACCGCCGCACCCCGGCCGGGAGGCCAGGGGCGGGACGACGGCGGTCCCCGCGGGGGACGCGGACCGGGTCAGGGCCGGCCGCACGTCCGGGCGGCGAGGGCGGAGGTCCGGGAGCCGCTCCGGAGGTCCTTGTCGCCGTGCCCCTCAATCTGCCCGACGCGCGTTAAGGGCGTGCTGCGCGCACATGACGCATACGTACACCTTGCGTCGACGCCCCGTTTCCTGACGGCCACATGACGCCGTGACGGGTACCGGAGCGGCGCGCGGCGGCCGCCACTGGGGGCGGCCGCAGGGAACCACTGCTACTTGCCGGCCTCGCGCGCCAGGTAGGCCAGCAGGTCCTGCCGGCTCACCACGCCCTTCGGCTTGCCCTCGACGAGGACGATCGCGGCGTCCGCCGTCTCCAGAACGGCCATCAGATCGGCGACCGGCTCGCCCGAGCCGACCTGCGGCAGCGGCGGGCACATGTGCTTCTCCAGCGGGTCGGTCAGCGAGGCGCGCTGGGTGAACAGCGCGTCCAGCAGCTCCCGCTCGACGACCGAGCCGACGACCTCGGCGGCCATCACGTCGGGGTGCCCGGCGCCCGGCTTGACGATCGGCATCTGCGAGACGCCGTACTCGCGCAGCACCTCGATCGCCTCGCCGACGGTCTCCTCCGGGTGCATGTGCACCAGCGAGGGCAGCGCGCCCTCCTTGTGCTGCAGCACCTCGCCGACCCGGGCGGAGGGCCCGCCCTCCTCCAGGAAGCCGTAGTCGGCCATCCACTCGTCGTTGAAGATCTTGGAGAGGTAGCCGCGGCCGCTGTCCGGCAGCAGCACCACCACCACGTCGTCCGGCCCGAGCTTCGCGGCGACCTCCAGCGCGCCCACCACGGCCATCCCGCAGGAGCCGCCGACCAGCAGGCCCTCCTCCTTGGCCAGCCGCCGGGTCATCTGGAAGGCGTCCTTGTCCGAGACCGCCACGATCTCGTCGGCGACCGTCCGGTCGTAGGCGGTCGGCCAGAAGTCCTCACCGACGCCCTCGATCAGATACGGGCGCCCGGAGCCGCCGCTGTAGACGGAGCCCTCCGGGTCGGCGCCGATGACCTTGACCCGGCCCTCGCTGGCGTCCTTCAGATAGCGGCCGGTGCCGCTGATGGTGCCGCCGGTGCCGACGCCCGCCACGAAGTGGGTGATCCGCCCGGCCGTCTGCTCCCACAGCTCGGGACCGGTCGTCTCGTAGTGGGAGCGCGGGTTGTTCGGGTTGCTGTACTGGTCGGGCTTCCAGGCACCGGGCGTCTCGCGCACCAGCCGGTCCGACACGTTGTAGTACGAGTCCGGGTGCTCGGGGTCCACCGCGGTGGGGCAGACCACCACCTCGGCGCCGTAGGCCCGCAATACATTGATCTTGTCCGTCGACACCTTGTCCGGGCAGACGAAGATGCACTTGTAGCCCTTCTGCTGGGCGACGATCGCCAGGCCCACACCGGTGTTGCCGGAGGTGGGCTCGACGATCGTGCCGCCGGGCTGCAACTCACCCGACTGCTCGGCGGCCTCGATCATCCGCACGGCGATCCGGTCCTTGACCGACCCGCCCGGGTTGAAGTACTCGACCTTCGCCAGGACGGTGGCCTGGATGCCCTTGGTCACGTTGTTGAGCCGCACCAGCGGGGTGTTGCCGACGAGCTCAATCATCGAATCGTAAAACTGCACGGTGGTCTCCGCGGTCGGGGGCACGCTCTCCTGCGCCCGTGCGGCCAGCCTATTGCCCGGGTCCGTTAGAGGAAGGGTGCGTTGCGTTCCGTGCAGGAACGGGCAACACCCTGTTGTAGGAGTTCTTGCCGATTCAAGTGCGCGTCCGGCCCGCGGGGCCGCGGCGCGCCCGCACTGCACGGGGAGGTGCCCGGCCCATGCCGATGACGATGTCCAGGGCGCGAGTGGCACGCCGGATCGCCACCGCGGCCGCGTTCGGCGGCGGCGGGGTCGGGCTGCTCGGCGTCGCCGCCGTCGGGGTGCTGCTGACCGAGGTCCGGCTGGCCCGTCGTACGGTCGGCGGCTCCAGCGACATCCCGCCGTGCGCCGACGGCCGCTACGGCGCCGCCTTCGGTCACCGCAACGACCGCCCGCCGCTGCGCCTGGGATTCCTCGGCGACTCCACCGCCGCGGGCCAGGGCGTGCACCGCGCCTCCCAGACCCCGGGCGCGCTGCTCGCCTCCGGCCTCGCCGCGCTCTCCGAGCTGCCCGTCGACTTCCGCAACGTGGCGCTGCCCGGCGCGCAGTCCGACGACCTGGAGCGCCAGGTGGAGCTGATGCTGACGGCGGGTGACGAGGTCCCGGACGTCTGCGTCATCATGATCGGCGCCAACGACGTCACCCACCGGATGCCGCCCGCGCAGTCGGTCCGCCATCTCGCCGAGGCGGTGTGCCGGCTGCGCGCGGCGGGCTGCGAGGTGGTCGTCGGCACCTGCCCGGATCTGGGCACCATCGAGCCGGTCTACCAGCCGCTGCGCTGGGTGGCCCGGCGGCTCTCCCGGCAGCTGGCCGCCGCCCAGACCATCGGCGTGATCGAGAGCGGCGGCCGAACGGTCTCGCTCGGCGATCTGCTCGGCCCCGAGTTCGAGGCGCGTCCGAGGGAACTGTTCGGGCCGGACAACTACCACCCGTCGGCCGAGGGGTACGCCACCGCCGCGATGGCCGTGCTGCCGACGCTGTGCGCCTCGCTCGGCCTGTGGCCGGAGGAGGAGCGCCCCGAGCCCGCCCGTGGCGAGGGCATCCTGCCGGTCGAGCAGGCGGCCGCCGAGGCGGCTTCCGAGGGCGGCACGGAGGTCACCGCCTCCCGCGCCCCCTGGGCGCTGCTCAAGCACCGCAGGCGCCGCCAGCTGCCGGCGCCGGAGGCCACCGGTCCGTCGTCCGTCATCCCGTGAGCGACCGGCCGCCGGCCCGGCGGTGAGCGCGGCGCGGTGGAACGGGGCGGGGCCGTACGGGAATACCCGGCGGCCCCGCCCCGTTCCCATAAGCGCCCGCTTAGAAAAGAGGCCCGCATCACAGCACGCACCCCGTGACCTCAGCTGTACGTGCAGGTAACTTCCCTCACAGTCCAGCCTTCTTCGCCTTTCTGGAGCCGTGATGCCCGAAGCCGTGATCGTCTCAGCCGCCCGCTCCCCGATCGGCCGCGCCTTCAAGGGCTCGCTCAAGGACATGCGGCCGGACGACCTGACCGCAAAGATCATCGAGGCCGCCCTGGCCAAGGTCCCCGAGCTCGACCCCAAGGACATCGACGACCTGATGCTGGGCTGTGGCCTGCCCGGCGGCGAGCAGGGCCACAACCTCGGCCGCATCGTGGCCGTCCAGATGGGGATGGACCACCTCCCGGGCTGCACCATCACCCGCTACTGCTCCTCCTCGCTCCAGACGACCCGCATGGCGCTGCACGCCATCAAGGCCGGCGAGGGCGATGTCTTCATCTCGGCCGGTGTCGAGACCGTCTCGCGCAGCGTCAAGGGCTCCTCGGACGGCCTGCCCGACACCCACAACCCGCTCTTCGCCGACGCCGAGGCCCGCACCGCGGCCCGCGCCGAGCAGGAGGGCACGGACTGGCACGACCCGCGCGAGGACGGCCTGGTCCCGGACGCGTACATCGCGATGGGCCAGACCGCGGAGAACCTCGCCCGCCTCAAGGGCGTCACCCGCCAGGACATGGACGAGTTCGGCGTCCGCTCCCAGAACCTCGCCGAACAGGCGATCAAGAACGGCTTCTGGGAGCGCGAGATCACCCCCGTCACGCTGCCCGACGGCACAGTCGTCGCCAAGGACGACGGTCCGCGCGCCGGCGTCACCCTGGAGGGCGTGCAGGGCCTCAAGCCGGTCTTCCGCCCCGACGGCCTGGTGACCGCGGGCAACTGCTGCCCGCTGAACGACGGCGCCGCGGCGCTGGTCATCATGTCCGACACCAAGGCGCGCGAACTGGGCCTGACCCCGCTGGCCCGGGTCGTCTCCACCGGCGTCTCCGGCCTCTCCCCCGAGATCATGGGCTACGGCCCGGTCGAGGCCAGCAAGCAGGCCCTCCAGCGGGCCGGCCTCTCGGTCTCCGACATCGACCTGGTCGAGATCAACGAGGCGTTCGCCGCCCAGGTGATCCCGTCCTACCGGGACTTGGGCATCGACCTGGACCGCCTGAACGTCAACGGCGGCGCGATCGCCGTCGGCCACCCCTTCGGCATGACCGGCGCCCGCCTCACCACCACCCTGATCAACTCCCTCCAGTGGCACGACAAGCAGTTCGGCCTGGAGACGATGTGCGTGGGCGGCGGCCAGGGCATGGCGATGGTGATCGAGCGGCTGAGCTGAGCCGAGCTGTAGCGAAGCCCGGCGCGGCCACAGGCACGCGCGGCCGAGCTGAGCAGTAACGGAGGGTAGGGGTTCGCGCTCCTGCCCTCCTCTGCACCACCCAGGGTGTGCGCGGGGAGAAAACGGACCAACTTCCACCCCGCGCACACCCTTTGCGCTCGCGTGAACACGGGCGGCGACACGGCGTGACCTGGACCACTCGTTAACGAGATCGCGACCCAATCTCCCCCAGGATTGTGACCAACACCCCGGGGCAGACACGTTCTTGCAGGTCAGCACGGGGGCACCGCTCCATACAGAGCCCTGACTCCCCGCCATTTCGGGGCATAGGGCACAAGGTGCGGTCGCCGACCCCCCGCAGGCTGATGTAGGAAGTCGGAGAACATTCTGTTAACGGGAGTACGCCGGTGACCGATCCACTACCCGGCGTGATCTCCAGCGAGCGCATCAACAAGGGGGCCCCCGCCGGACGGCCGGGGGAAGTCCGGGTACCGATGCGCGGCCCCAGCCAACCGGGCCGCCGAGCGAAGTGGGGAGGACGCATGAGCGAGCGCCCCGAGCGAGTCGAGAGGTGCGCGTCTCGCGCATGCGGGACCGAACAGAGAGGTTTCGGCGTGAGCGAGCCCAACGAGCGAACCATGGCAGGGGGCGCGCCTCGCACGCGCGAGGCCGAGCGAAGCGAGGTTTCGGCATGAGTGTCACCAACGTCGTCCTGCTGCTGACCACGGCGACCGCCGTGGCGCTGGGCGCCGCCGCCCTGCACACCGCCCGCGGCCTGCGCCGCCAGATCGCCGGACTGCACGCCGATCTCCTCGCCGTCCACCAGGACACCGCGGCCGGCCCCGCGCCGGCGCACCCGGCCGCCGCGGCCATCCCGACCGCCCGCACCGTCCCGGCCGCCGAGACCCCGCTCGCGGACATACGCGCCGCCGTCGCGGACGCGCTGGCCGAGGAGCGGGAGCGCGAACTCGCCGAGGCCCGGGCCTTCTGGGCCGCCCAGGAGGCCCGGGACGCCGCCGACGCCCCGTCCCTGCTCGGCGGGCTGGTCGGCCTCGGCGACGAGGGCCTGCTGGACCCCCGCGCGGACCACCGCGAGCCGTCCGACCGCCCGGAGTTCGACCGGCTCGACACCCATCCGTTCCTGCCCCGCCAGTCGGACCCGGCCGGTCTGGAACCGCTGCTGGGCCCGGACGCCCTGGAGGCGATGGACCCCCTGGAGGCCGTGGAGGCGCTGGACGCCCTGGACGCGCCGGAGTTGGAGCCGGTCGAGGAGACCGAGTCCGCCGAGCTGGCCGCCGCGCGCCGGCGCCACCCCTCGCACCCGGACTTCTCCCCGTCCCCGGTGATCAGTGATCATGAGCGCACCGTGGCGCGCCTGGAGGAGCTGGCACAGGACGCCACCCCGCTCGCCGACGTCCGCCCCGGCCCGCTGGGCACCCTCGACGTCTATGTCTTCGCCGACGGCACCACGCTCTGCCTGACCCCCGGCCAGCGGGAGACCGCGGAGCGGGTGGCCGACGCACTGCACGCGGGGCGCACCCCCGTCCTGCTGGGCGGCTCCGGCATCTCCGGGGCGTACGCGCTGACCTTCTCCTGGGGCGAGTCCCGCGACGAGAGCGTCTACATCCTCGCGGACCGCGTCATCGCCTCACTCTGACCCGAGGCGTCACACGCGCCCCGGACGCCTACCAACGTTCCGCGACCGCCCGGACGTCCCGTACGGCCCCCGCCAGTTCGTCGGCGGGGGCCACATTCGCGTCAGAATCCACCGTCTTGCCGGCCATCCGCACGGCCGCGGCCCGCAGCGCCTCGACCAGATCGTGACCCGCCACCGCCAGCTGGTCGCCGACCTCGAACATCCCGGCGTCCGGCAGTTCGTACGGGGGCTCCCCCGGCCGCTCGATCAGCTGCGCCCGGGTCGCCAACTGCCGTGCCAGGGCGAGCGCTTCGGCCGCGGCGCCCTGGTCGAGCCTGCTCTGGGGCAGCGACCGGAGGCGGTCGGCGAGGGCGTCCACGGCGGTCTGCAAGGGGGTCACGTCAAGCACGCCGTGAGCCTATGCGCCACTCCCGGGTGGTTGCCAACGCCCGAACGCTCAGGCACGGTGGGCTGAAGAACCAGCATCGACCGCGTCCGGAGGCGCCGATGTCTCAGCTCTTCTCCGAAGAGACCCACCGGAACATGCTCTCTCGTATCCCGCAGTGCACCGGCCGGGAAATCTCCGACTGGCTGCGCGCCGTTGACGAAGGCCCCGCTCTCTTCCGTTTCGATGAAAAGGTCAGCTGGCTCCGCGGCGAGCACAACCTCGCCTACGGCCACGCCAAGGCAATCGTCCACGAATATGACCTCAGGCGCGCCGCGCGCAAGTTCTGATCCCCGGTGCCGGGCTCCGTACCGGTGCGGCTCAGGACGCTCACCCACCCGACACACTCACGCCGAAGGGCCCGCGGGCAGTTCGCCCGCGGGCCCTTCGGCGGTTGCGCCCGGCGCAGGGTGCGCCGGGCGGCCGGGCGTCAGTCGCCCCGGAGGATCGAGATCAGCCGCAGCATCTCCATGTAGATCCACACCAGGGTCAGCGTCAGGCCGAACGCCGCCAGCCAGGACTCCTCACGCGGAGCGCCGTAGGCGATGCCGTCCTCGACCTGCTTGAAGTCCAGCGCCAGGAAGAGCGCGCCGAGGACCACGCCGACGATGCCGAAGACGATGCCCAGGCCGCCGCTGCGGAAGCCGAGGCCCTCACTGCCGGCGAACGCCATGAACAGCACATTGACCAGCGACAGCAGGACGAAGCCCAGCGCCGCGATCATCACGAAGCGGGTGAAGCGGGCGGTGACCCGCACGATCCGCGTCTTGTAGGCGACCAGCATGGCGACGAACACCGCCATCGTGCCCAGCACCGCCTGCATCGGGGCGCCGTTCATGTTCGGCAGGCCGTTGAGGTAGCCGCTCAGCGCGCCGAGGAAGAGGCCCTCCAGCGCCGCGTACCCGAGGATCAGCGCGGGCGACGGCTTGCGCTTGAAGGACTGGACGAGCGCCAGCACCATCGCGACCAGACCGGCGCCGACGGCGAAGCCGAGGCTCTCGGTCAGGAACAGCCAGCCGACGGTGGCGCCGGCGATGACCGTGCCGAGCGTCATGCCCGTACGGGCCACGACGTCGTCCATCGTCATCGGGCGGGTCTGCGGCGCGTACTGCGGCGGTGCCTGGGTGACGGACTGCTGGCCCTGGGCGTACGGGTTGGTCGCGTCCGCGGCGTAGGGGTTACCGCCCTGCGCGTAGGGGTTCGCTCCGGCGTACGGGTTCGCGGCGGGGCCCCCGGCCTGCGGCGGTGCGTTGAAGCCCGCGTAGCCGGTGTCGCGGCTGAACCCCCGTCGCGAGAAGACCGGGTTGCTGCTCCTCATCTCACTCCTCCATGGCCGCCCTGCGCGGCCTTGACGGCAAGCGTAATGGCTTGGCAAAGGCGCGTCGCTAGTTCTTGAGCAGGATCTTTCCCTGAACCCGGGACGGCACATCCGCCATGAGGAGGACGTACGGGCGGCCGGAGACGTGCCCGGGGAGGATGCGGACCTCGTCGCGCCTCCGGCCCGCCGTCCCGATGTCGTGCCGCCCCTCGGCCACCCGCCCCCGCATTCCGGGTATTCGGTCTCCCGTCACGACCGTGTCACCTTCTTGTCGCCTTCTTGCCGTCCTCTTGCCGTCGTCCGTTGTCGTGGTTCTTGTCGCTGTTGGCGTTGCCGTTGTTGCCATCGTTCTTGCTCCCGTCCGCGGCCGGCGGGTGTGTCCTCCCGCCGCGAACTGGGATTTTCCTTCTGTTCCGTCCGATGCTCCTTCCCTGCACCGCCCGGACGGAATCCGATAAATGTCTGATCGCAACGGACGTCACCGGACACAGCAGGCAACCGATTCACCGGAGGGGCCGTCTTCCCTGCCGACCGGAACCCGCCCCGGTGGGTGCATCGCCGGGCTGACGCATGGTCAAGATCCGCACCGGAGTGCCCCTTGACAATGCCTCCGCAGCTCACTGTCCGTGATGCTATGGGCGCGATCGGTTGCAATCCGAGGGTACAGATAGGGCTATTCTGGCGGGAAACAGCAGCGAAAGAGGGTTGAGGTGCCTGTGCCTGACGTCTCAGTAGTCGTCATCGTCTACAACGACGCCAACCGGTTGCCGACCGCGGTCCAGTCCGTGCTGGACCAAACGCTCCGGGACGTCGAGGTGGTGATCGTCGACGATTGCAGCACCGACCGTTCTTTCGAAGTGGCGCAGCGGCTCGCGGCCGACCACCCGGGCCGGGTCAGAGCCTTCCAGCTGCCGGAGAACAGCGGCGCGGGAGGCGAACCGCGCAATGCCGGTATCCAGCACACCGAGGGCCGCTATGTCATGTTCCTGGACAGCGATGACGTCCTGGAGATCAATGCGTGCCGCAATATGCTGGAGGCCGCCGAGGAAACCGGGTCGGACATTGTTTCCGGTCTGTGCGTCCGGCTGCACAAGGACACCCGCAACCAGAAGCGCGACGAGTGGTACGCCTGGCTGTATTCCACGACCCGCACGCTGGAGTCCGTCACGGAATTGCCGGACCTGTTCGTCTGGGACACCCTGTCCACCAACAAGTGCTATCGCCGCGATTTCCTCATCGAGAACAATCTCCGATTCCCCAAGGGGATGTTCTACGAGGATCTGATGTTTATCGCCGACGCGTATCTCGCGGCGCGCCGCATCACCCTGATTCCCAATCAGGTCTATTTCTGGCACGTATACGAACGGGCCGCCGTGAAGTCGGTGACGAACCGGCGCCACGAAATGACCAACTACACGCACCGGCTGGAGATCCACCGGCGTATCGACGCATTGCTGGCGGAACGCGGCCTGGACGAGCTGAAGCTCGCCAAGGACGTGAAATTCCTCAAGCACGATCTGGTGCTGCATCTGCGGGACCTGCCGTTCCGCGACGATTCCTATCGCCAGGAATTCTCCGAGCTCTCCCGGGAATACCTCGCGAGCATTGCCCCCGAGGCGTATGAGCGGGTCCAGCCGATACAGGCCATCTGCGCCTACCTGCTCCAGCAGGGTGACTGGGACCACCTGATCCCCGCGGTCGACACCCTCATCAACCGCGACAAGGTCTCCGCGCCGCTCACCGAGCACGACGGGCGCATCTACTGGTGCGACGGCCATTTCGATGACGCGTTCGGGCGCGAGATCCTGGACGTGACCGACATCGGCTACCACGAGAAGCCGGTCAACCAGCTGTTCCTGCGCAACCAGCTCACCCGCTTCGGCGGGTCCGGCCGGGCGGTCGCGCTGGAGGGCCGGATCACCAACCCGCTCGGCGTCATCCCGCCCGGTGCCCGGCTCAAGGGCGAGCTGGAGTTCAGCGCCCGGCGGCGCAGTCTGCAGTCCTTCCACTTCCCGGTACGCGAGCTGCGCCACGACGGCGACAGCATCCACTGGACGGCCACCGCGGACCTCACCGCCAAGCTGCGCCCGCTCGGCATCGTCGACTCCATCTGGGACGTCCGGCTGCGCCTGGACGTCGACGGGGTGCGCACCACGACCCGGCTCACCGTCGCCGACACCCCGCTGTCCGACCCGCTGCCGGTGCGGCCGCGGCTGACGCGGATGGTCGCCGACCACCTCCAGCCGCATGTCTCGGCGAAGGGACATCTGGCGTTCCGCCTGGTCAGCGAGGGCCGCAACGCCGAGCGCGTCCAGGAGCTGATCCACCGCGGGGTGCACGGCACGCCGGGGACGCTGGCCAAGACCGGCTACCGCAAGGCGAAGGCGCTGCGCAAGAAGGTCACCTCCGGCGACAACAAACTCCGCGCCTACCACGAGGTGTTCTGCCGGCTGCCCCTCAAGAAGCGCACGGTGGTCTTCGAGAGCCATCTGGGCAAGCAGTACAGCGACAGCCCGCGCGCCATCTACGAGGAGATGAAGCGGCAGGGCCTGGAGTTCGAGGCGATCTGGTCGTACACCGGCTCCCCGAAGGACTTCCCGAAGGGCGTCACCCTCGTACGGCGCTGGTCCCTGGCGTACCTCAAGGCGCTGGCGCAGGCCGAGTTCTGGGTGGACAACCAGAGCTACCCGCTCAAGCTCACCAAGCGCCCGGAGACCACCTACCTCCAGACCTGGCACGGCTCGGCGCTCAAGAACATGGGCTTCGACCAGCCGGCGCTGAAGGCGCAGACCCGGCAGCAGCAGGCGGAGCAGCAGCGCTCGCTGGACCGCTTCGACCGCTTCCTGATCCGCTCCGAGCACGATGTGCACACCCTGGCAAAGGCTTTCCGGCTCCAGGAGAAGACGCTGCTGCGGGTGGGTTACCCGCGCAATGACGCGCTGGTGCACGCCCGGCAGCGGGAAGCCGACCGGGGCGTGCGTGAACGCGGGCCGCTGGCCGCGGAGTTGGGCATTCCGGAGGACCGTACGGTGTTGCTTTACGCGCCGACGTTCCGCAAGGCGGGGGGCCGGCACGGGCGCTTCGAATTGCCCTTCGACGTGGAGCGTTTCGCCGATCAGTTCGGCGACCGCTATGTCCTCCTGGTGCGTTCGCACTACCTCAATCACGTGGTGCTGCCACCGACCGTGCAGGGCCGGGTCATCGACGTATCGGCGCGCCATGATGTGACGCCCCTGCTGGAGCTGGCCGACGGGCTGATCACCGACTATTCGTCGGTGATGTTCGACTATGCGCTGCTCGACCGTCCGCTGGTGTTCTTCACCTATGACTACGACGCGTATGTGCACGAGGGCCGCGGCACCTACTTCGATCTGCTGGAGCACGCACCGGGTCCGGTGGTCCGTACCGAGGACGATTTCCACGAGGCGATCAAGTCGTTCGAGTCGCAGACGCTGGAATACGCGCAGCGCCGCAGGGAATTCGTCGCCAAGTTCGGCGAATACGACCGGGGCGACGCCGCCCGGAGCATCGTCGACCAGTTTTTCGCGCAGTGGAGCCGTTGATGACCAAGTCGAACGAAGCCCGGCCGCGGGACATCTTCTTCGTGTCCAACAGCGTCAACGAGCTGGGCGGCATCACCAGTTGGTCGCACCAGATGGCCCGGCTGTTCAGCGAGCGGGGCCACCGGGTGCACCTCGTCGGTGTGGTGCCGGCCCCCGAGGGACGGGTCCAGGAGCTCGCCCCCGACCTGCCGTTCCGGACCACCACGCTCTACGACGGGCACCCGCCGGCGGTGACCCCCGTCCGTGGCCTCAGGGACAGGCTCAACCTCGTCGAGCAGCGCCGCCGGTCGGCCCGGGAAGCCGGGATGCGCGAGCAGGCGGCCAAGCTCAGCGCGCTGTTCCGGGCGGCCGAGCCGGGCGGGGTGGTGATCGTCACACAGGTCTGGGCCATGGAATGGGTCGCGCTGGCCGATACCGCGGATCTGACGGTGATCGGAATGAGCCATGAGTCCTTCGACACCTGCCGCAAGTCCTCCCGCTTCGCCCGGGTCAAGCGGTTTTACCAGGACGTCGACCGGATGCTGACGCTCACCCGGGAGGACGCGGACCGCTGGATCCGGCAGCGGATGGACAACGTCGGCTTCATGCCCAACCCGCTGCCCTTCTTCCCCGAGGTGCCCTCGGACCGCTCCGGAAAATGCGTCGTCAGCATCGGCCGGCTGCACGAAGAGAAGGGCGTGGACCTGCTGTTGGAGGCCTGGGCCAGAGTCGCCCCCAAACACCCCGGCTGGACGCTGCGGGTCTACGGTTCCGGCGAGGAGGACGAGGCGCTGCGCAAGCAGGCCGCGGAGCTGGGGATCGCCGCCTCGGTGGCATGGATGGGCCGGACCGGGGATGTGCCCGGGGCGCTGCGGGAGAGCGCGGTGTTCGCGCTCAGTTCGCGGGGCGAGGGCTTCCCGCTGGCGCCCATGGAGGCGATGGCGACGGCCGTGCCGTGTGTGGCGTTCGATGTGGCGCCGGGCGTCCACGAGATCATCACGGACGGCGAGGACGGATTCCTCGCCCCGCCGGGCAATGTCACCGAATTCGCCCGGCATCTCGACGCGCTGATGTCCGACAAGGAGCTGCGGGACACGATGGGCGAAACGGCCCGGGAGAACATCCAGCGGTTCTCCACGGAGGAGATTGTCGGCCGCTGGGAGAGCTTGTTCGCGCTCGTGGAGCGCTGAGCGACAACACACTATGGGAGAAGGGTCGTCGGCTTTCTCCGGCGGCCCTTCTCGTTGAAAATTCAGTTAAGCTCCGCAGCGTGCGGAGTGCCCGGAGCCGGACTTGAACCGGCACGGCCCGTAGGCCAGCGAGGTTTAAGCTCGCCGTGTCTGCATTCCACCATCCGGGCCTGGGCTCCCCCATGCCACCTCAAAGAGGGCAGCACGAGCGTAGCCCGCAGGGCACCACGCAGATCGGCCGCTCTTCCCGAGGTTGTCTTATTTTATTGGCAACTGAGTGAGCATCAGCGGCCGGTACAGGCCTTCGGCACATGCCTGAAGGCCACCTTCGCCGGGAAGCCCCCCGAGGCATTTTCATGCCCGGATTGACGGAAACTCGACGCCTCGTCAGCCGGCCCGCCGGCCCCGCCGGACTACCCCTCCGGCCGCCGCCCGCACGGCAACAGCATCTGGAGTCCTCTCCTCCGCAGGGATGACGGCCGGACCCCTGATACGCCCCAGGGGTGGTCGAAAGCGAGCACAGGGGTTGACGCTCCGGCCCCGCCTCCTGACCCACGATGGAAGTCGTCCGCCTCCCGTCCGCAACCCGGCGCCCCGAGGCTCGCGGCGGATCCGATGGCCCCTCGTACGACAGGAGCACCTCCCGTGACCACCCACCACTCCGGCGTCGCCAGCGCCACCCGCGCCACCACGGCGGCCGCCCGCGCCACGGACCTCACCAAGGTCTACGGACAGGGCGAGACCCAGGTGGTCGCCCTGGACGCGGTCTCCGTCGACTTCCGGCAGGCCGAGTTCACCGCGATCATGGGCCCCTCGGGGTCCGGCAAGTCGACGCTGATGCACTGCATGGCCGGGCTGGACGCGATATCCGGCGGCTCCGCACGGATCGGCGACACCGAGCTGACCGGGCTCAAGGACAAGAAGCTCACCCAACTCCGGCGCGACAAGATCGGGTTCATCTTCCAGGCGTTCAACCTGCTGCCGACCCTGACCGCGCTGGAGAACATCACGCTGCCCATGGACATCGCGGGCCGCAAGCCGGACCGCGCCTGGCTGGACCGCGTGGTGGCCACCGTCGGCCTGGCCGACCGCCTCAAGCACCGCCCCAGCCAGCTCTCCGGCGGCCAGCAGCAGCGGGTCGCGGTCGCCCGCGCGCTCGCCTCCCGGCCCGAGATCATCTTCGCCGACGAGCCCACCGGAAACCTCGACTCACGATCCGGCGCCGAGGTCCTCGGCTTTCTGCGCAACTCCGTGCGCGAACTGGGCCAGACCGTGGTGATGGTGACCCACGACCCGGTCGCCGCCTCCTACGCGGACCGGGTGGTCTTCCTCGCCGACGGCCGGATCGTCGACGACATGCCCGGCCCGACCGCCGACTCGGTGCTGGAGCGCATGCGCCGGCTGTCCGGGCACGCCCAGCACGCCGGCCCCCAGAGCCGTACGAACTGACCAGCGGCAGCCGCCACCCGTACTTCGGATCTCTCCTCCAGGACCCCTCATGTTCCGTACCGCCTTGCGCAATGTGCTCGCGCACAAGGCCCGGCTGCTGATGACCGTCCTCGCCGTGATGCTCGGCGTGGCCTTCGTCTCCGGCATCCTGGTCTTCGCCTCGACCATCTCCCAAGCCTCCCAGGCCGCAATGCAGCAGAACCTCCGCAACGTCGACGTGGCCATCCAGCCGCGGTCCGGCAGCAGCTCCGCGGCGGCCCCCGTGATCGACCAGAAGCTCCTCGACAAGGCTGCCCGGGTGCCCGGCGCGGCCTCCGCCACCGGCATCGTCTCCGGCTTCACCGCCATCCCCGACCGGAAGGGCGAGCTGATCGGCGACGCCTCCACCAGCAGGGGCGGCAACTACTTCCCCGGCGCCGACGGCACGGACGCCCGCTACCCGATGCGCAACGGCGTGCCCCCGCACGGCCCCCACGAGTTCGCACTGGACGCCCACACCGCGGACAAGGCCGGCTACAAAGTCGGCGACACCGTACGGGTAGCCGGCAACGGACCGGTCCACGAGCAGAAGCTGACCGGCATCTTCACCACCGACGACAGCCAGGTCACGGCCGGTGGCAGCCTCGCCCTGTTCGACACCCCGACCGCCCAGAAACTGCTGGGTGCCCCCGGCGGTTTCAACGAGATCCAGATCAAGGCCGCCGCGGGCACCTCCCAGACGGCCCTGAAGTCCGCGGTCGAGACCGTGCTCCCCAAGGGCCACGCCGAGGCCAGCACCGGCAAGCAACGCGCCGACGCCCTGGCCGAGATGATCAGCGAGGACTCTGCCCAGTTGCGGACGGGCCTCCTGGTCTTTGCCGGAATCGCGCTCTTCGTCGGCATCTTCCTCATCGTCAACACCTTCACCATGCTGGTCGCCCAGCGCACCCAGGAGCTGGCGCTGCTGCGCGCAGTCGGCGCCAGCCGCCGCCAGGTCACCCGCTCGGTGCTGATCGAGGCGTTCGCCGTCGGCGTGGTCGCCTCCGTCATCGGCCTGGTCACCGGAATCGGCGTCGGCGCCGGAATGCGCGCCCTGGCCGGCAGCCTGAGTGGCGGTATTCCCGATGGTCCCCTGGTGGTCCCGCTCTCGGCCGTGGTGAGCGCCCCGCTCGTCGGCACCCTCATCACCGTCCTGTCCGCCTGGCTGCCGGGCCGGCGCGCCGCGAAGATCCCGCCGGTCGCCGCAATGAGCAGTGTGCACGCCGTCCCCACCCTCAAGTCGCTGGTGGTGCGCAACACCATCGGTGCGCTCGTCACGGGCGCCGGTACGGCCGGAGTGCTCGCCGCTCTCCGGATATCCGACGACAAGGCGAGCATGCTGGTGATGGCTCTCAGTGCGGCGGTGGTGATGGTCGGCATGTTCATCCTGACGCCGCTGCTGTCCCGCCCGCTGATCGCACTGGCCGCGCCGGTCCTTAAGACCTTCGGGGTCGCCGGCACCCTCGCCCGGCTGAACGCGGTCCGCAATCCGCGCCGGACGGCCGCCACCGCCTCCGCGCTGATGGTGGGACTCACCCTGATCACCGGTCTGACGGTGATCGCGACCACTGCGCAGACCAATATCGAAAAGAGGGCCGTCGCCTCGCTCAAGGCCGACTACGTGGTCTCCATGGCCAGCCAAGATGGCGCGCCGCTCTCCCCCGATGTGGCGAAGAAGCTCGGCGCCCTGGACGAGATCACCGCCGTCAGCCCACTGCGCCAGTCCGGCACCAGCGGCGCCGACTCGCCGACCCTGACCGCCGTCGATGGCAAGGATTTCGGCAAGCTCACCCAACTCGACTTCACGCAGGGCTCCTTGGGCGAGATCCGGGGCGACCGGGTGATCGTGGACGAGGCCACCGCCGCGAGGGGCGGCCTGCACCCCGGCTCCCGCATCCCGGTGACCTTCGAGGACGGCACGAAGAGCACGTTCACCGTCTCGGGTGTCTACGAGGGCAACGACCTGTTCAGGGGCGTCATCGTGGACAACGCCACCGTGGCCCCGCACCAGAAGCAGACGGCCGATCAGGGGGTGCTGGTGAAGACCAAGGACGGCGCCACCGACGCCGCCAAGGACGCGCTGACCACGGCGCTCGGCAAGAACCCGGCGATCTCCGTCGCCGACAAACAGCAGGTCTCCGCAGAGATCGCCAGCCAACTGACCCTGATGTTGAACCTGCTGTATGCGATGCTCGCCATGGCAGTGATCGTCGCGGTGCTCGGTGTCATCAACACCCTGGCGATGTCGGTCTTCGAACGCTCCCAAGAGATCGGCATGCTGCGCGCCATCGGACTGGACCGACCCGGTATCAGGCAGATGGTGCGGCTGGAGTCTCTGGTGATCTCGCTCTTCGGCGGGGTGCTCGCCATCGGGCTGGGCGTCTTCTTCGGCTGGGCGGGCGGTGAGGTGCTCGGCAAGTCGATCAGGGGATTCGAGCTGGTGGTGCCCTGGGGGCGGATCGTCCTCTTCCTCGCGGTGGCAGCGCTGATCGGTGTCCTGGCGGCCCTGTGGCCGGCCCGCCGGGCGGCCCGGCTGAACATCCTGGAGGCCATCAAGGCGGAGTAGCACCCGGTGGGTGCGCCGGGCCCGGACGGGTCCGGCGCACCGCCGTGTCAGCCGCGCCAGTCCCGCGCCCGCAGCGGCATCCCGGAGGCCCCGGTGTCCGGGGTCCGGACCGCCAGCACCTGGTTGACTCCTATCCGGTTGCGCTCGAAGGACAGCGCCGACGCGGCCATGTAGAGCCGCCACACCCGGGCCCGGCCCGGGGAGGTGAGCCGCGCCGCCTCGCTCCAGTGCCGTTCCAGATTGGCCACCCAGGCCCGCAGCGTCAGCGCGTAGTGCTCCCGGAGCGCCTCCACGTCCCGCACCTCGAACCCGGCCTCCTCCAGCTGGCCGACGGTCCGGCCGACCGGCGCCAGCTCACCGTCCGGGAAGACATACCGGTCGATGAACTCGTCGACGTGGTACGCCTCCTCGTCCGCGACCGGCCGCCGGCCGATCTGGTGGTTGAGCAGCCGCCCGCCGGGCTTCAGGAGGGCGTGCAGGGCGGCGGCGTACTCCGCGTACTGGGTGCGGCCGACGTGCTCGGCCATCCCGATCGAGGAGACCGCGTCGAACGGCTCGTCGTGGATCTCGCGGTAGTCCTGCACCCGGATCTCGATCCGGTCGGCGAGCCCGGCCTCCGCGATCCGCTTGCGGGCGTGGGTGGCCTGCTCCTCGGAGAGGGTGATGCCGACCGCCCGGACGCCGTACTCGCGGGCCGCGTGCAGCACCATCGAGCCCCAGCCGCAGCCCACGTCCAGCAGCCGCTGCCCCTTGCGGAGGCCGAGCTTGCGGCAGATCAGGTCGAGCTTGTCGCGCTGGGCGTCCTCCAGGCCGGCCGCCCCGTCCTCGCCGGTCCCCCAGTAGGCGCAGGAGTAGACCATGGACGGGCCGAGCACCAGAGCGTAGAAGTCGTTGCCGACGTCGTAGTGGTGGCTGATGGCTTCCTTGTCGCGGCGCAGGGTGTGCAGCGGTCCGCGGCGGCGGCGCAGCTCTTCGGCGGGCGGCGCGGGCGGGACCGGGGCGCCGGCCAGGGTGAGCAGTTCCCTCGCGGCGGCGCGGATCTCCGGGCGGGCCAGGGCGCGGAGTACGGCGGCGCGCGGCGGCCGGGGGGTGTCGTCGCGCTCCCAGATCAGTCCGGCGAGCCGGTCGAGCGCCTCGTAGAGATCGCCCTCGATGTCGAGGTCGCCGGCCACCCAGGCGCGGGCCAGGCCCAGTTCGCCCGGCCTGAACAGCAGCCGGCGCAGTGCCCGGCGGTGGCGGATGACGAGGGTGGGTGCCCCCGGCGGGCCCGACTCGCTGCGGTCCCAGGCGCGGATGCGTACCGGGAGCGGGGCTCCCAGCAGCTCCTCGGCGAGCTTGGTGAGCCGTCCAGCGGCATCGGCCATGTCGCACACCTCCGTGTTGACGAGTCGGGCAAAGAAGATTCACCCACCACGTAAACGCCAATGGGGCGCCCCGTTAGTCCCGTTCACACGCAAGAGAACCGCACACCGCCCGTTTTGCGCCAGAGCGGACACGCCAAAGGGCGCCCGCCCCACGGATGGCGGACGCCCTTCGGGCTGGTCGGAGTAGCCGACCGGGGTTTCAGGAAGCCTTGGCCTTCGGCTTGTCACCGGCGGCCGCGGCCGGCGCGGGCGCCGGCTTGGCGGCCTCGTAGAACTCCTCGCGGGGGTTCTCCATGGCGCCGAGCGAGACGACCTCGCGCTTGAGGAAGGTGGCCAGCGTCCAGTCCGCGAAGACGCGGATCTTGCGGTTGAACGTCGGCATCGCCATGCCGTGGTACGCGCGGTGCATGTACCAGGCGAGACGGCCCTTGAGCTTGATCTTCACCTTGCCCATGACGATCATCGCGACGCCCTTGTGCAGGCCCAGACCGGCGACCGCACCCTTGTTGGCGTGGCTGTACTCCTTCTGCGGGAAACCCCGCATACCGGAGAGCACGTTGTCGCCGAGGACCTTGGCCTGCCGCAGCGCGTGCTGCGCGTTCGGCGGGCACCAGGCGTTCTCGTTGCCGTTCTTGCGGCCGACCAGGTCCGGGACCTGGGCGTTGTCGCCCGCGGCCCAGATGTAGTCGGTGCCCTGCACCTGGAGGGTGGCGGCGGTGTCGACGTGGCCGCGCGGGCCGAGCGGCAGACCGAAGCGGGACAGCGCCGGGTTCGGCTTGACGCCCGCGGTCCACACGATGGTGTTGGAGTCGACCTCGAGGCCGTTGTTGAGCTTCACGTGGCCGTCGACGCAGGAGTCCATGCCGGTCTTGAGGTAGACCTCGACGCCGCGGCTCTCCAGGTGCTCCTTGCCGTACGCACCGAGCTTCGGGCCGACCTCGGGGAGGATCTTGTCGGCGACGTCGACCAGCAGGAAGCGCATGTCCTCGCGCTTCACGTTGTTGTAGTACTTCGCGGCGTCGCGGGCCATGTCCTCGACCTCGCCGATGGTCTCCGCACCCGCGAAGCCACCGCCGACGAAGACGAAGGTGAGCGCCTTGCGGCGGACGTCCTCGTCGGTCGTGGAGTCGGCCTTGTCCAGCTGCTCCAGCACGTGGTTGCGCAGGCCGATCGCCTCTTCCACGCCCTTCATGCCGATGCCGTTCTCGGCCAGGCCGGGGATCGGGAAGGTACGGGAGACCGCGCCCATCGCGATGACCAGGTAGTCGAAGGGCAGCTCGTACGCCTCGCCGACCAGCGGCGCGATCGTGGCGACCTTGCGGTCCTGGTCGATGGTGGTGACCCGGCCGGTGAGGACCTCCGCCTTGGGCAGCACACGCCGCAGCGGCACCACGACATGGCGGGGGGAGATGCTGCCGGCTGCAGCTTCGGGGAGGAAGGGCTGGTACGTCATGTACGAGCGCGGGTCGACGACCGTGACGGTCGCCTCGCCGTACCGCATCTGCTTGAGGATGCGGCGTGCCGCGTACAGGCCTACGTACCCACCGCCTACAACGAGGATCCTGGGACGCTCCGTGGTGCTCATGCAATCGAGTATCCACCCCCACATGGGGGGTCGCTCGTGAGCCCCTTCACAAGCACCGGAGGGGCATCTGCTACACTCCGCCGGCTTCGTGACCGACGCCATAGTCCAAAGCGGAACCACCTTATGCCGCGAGGCGTTGGAGACCCGCGTTGATCAGGCGTTGTTCCCGCGTCACGGCCGGTCGGACCACTGCACCGCCGCCTCGGCGGGCGCGCCGAAGCACTCCGCGGAACCGCGCATTCACCGGGTCGAGAAGGCCTAGGACCTTCGAATGAGGGCCGAGGGCTGAGATTGTTCGCCCAACGACAGGCTTTTTCATGTGAAGGATTTCACGAACTTTCTTTCCGGAACCCTCCACGGAGCCCCGCCAAGCCCCCGGAAAGCCGCCCGGAGACCGCCCGGACCCGCCTGCCGCCCGCTCAAAAAGCCGTGCGGCAGAGGCCGTTGCCGACCTCGTGCGGAGCCATGGCGAGACCGCGGCCCGACCAGGGCCCTGGACATCAACGCGGGTGGATGGCCTCGCGCATCGAGTCGGCGTACTCCGGCGCGAACGCTTCGAGGAGGAACGGGTCGATGTCCGGGGAGTAGACGACCAGCAGCTTGTGCGAGCTGGTCCCGCCGACCGCCATCGCCTGGTCCTCCACCACCCAGACGTCGGTGGCGTCCATGTCGCTGTCCACCAGGTAGGTCCCGGGTCCCGGGCCGAGCCCGTGCACGTGTACACAATCATGCGTACACTTCCGTTATGGCCGAGAACACTGTGACTGTACGCGAAGCCCGGGCACACCTGGCGGACCACATCAATCGTGCCGAGGAGGGCACCCCTACGGTGATCACCCGCAACGGCGAGCCCGTCGCGGCCGTGGTGCCGATCGCGGACTTCAACGCGCTGGAGGAAGCAGCCGACGTGTTGCTGGCCCGGGAGGCGGAAGCGGTCCTGGCCCAGGGCGGCCCGACGGTGCCTATGGCTGAGCTGCTGGCAGACCTGTTCGCCGATCGCACTGACGACGCGGCGTGAAGTACGCGTTCCGGTTCACTACAGCGGCACAGCGGCAACTTCGAGCCATTGACCGGCCTGCTGCCATGCGCATCCTGGCCGCACTGACCGCGCTCGGCGACGATCCGTACCGTGAGGACGCCGACATCAAGAAACTCACCGGCCCGTCGGGCCTCTATCGGCTCCGGGTCGGCAGCTACCGGGTCGCCTATCAGGTCGAAGACGGCGAGCTCATCATCCTCGTCGTCAAGATCGGCGATCGGCGCGACGTCTACCGCAACATCTGAGAGCAGGCTGCCCGGAGCCCTGAGACTCCGGGCCGCCTCACAGCCAGAGGGTCACTCTTCGTCGAGTGCGGCGTGCCAGGCGATGCCGTCCAGGATGTCGTGCTCGCTGACGACGACCTCCTCGGCGCCGCTGCGTTCCATGATCGACAGGAGCACCAGCGCGCCCGCGCCGATCACGTCGACCCGGCCCGGGTGCATGACCGGGATGGCCGCGCGCTCGGCGTGGGTGGACGACAGCAGCCGGCCGGTGATCTCGCGGACCGTGGCCAGGGAGATCCGGGAGTGGTGGATGGCCTCGGAGTCGTAGCCGTCCAGGCCCAGCGCGATCGCGGCGACCGTGGTCACCGAGCCGGCCAGCCCGACCAGGGTGGCCGCCTCGCGCAGCGGGACGGTCTCCTCGGCCCGGTCCAGGGCCGCGGCGACATCGGCTTTTATGGCGGCGATCTGGCCCTCGGCGGGCGGGTCGCTGATATCGCCGCCGTGCACCAGATGCCGTTCGGTCATCCGGACGCAGCCGACGTCGACCGAGCGGGCGGCGCGCACGGCGTCCGAGCCGAGCACGAACTCGGTGGAGCCGCCGCCGATGTCCACCACCAGGAACGGCCGCTCGTGCCCGTCGTGGCCGGTGAGCTCCTTGGTGGCGCCGTTGAAGGAGAACTCGGCCTCCTGGTCACCGGTGATCACCTCGGGCTCGACGCCCAGGATGTCCACGACGCCGCGGACGAAGTCGTCGCGGTTCTCCGCATCGCGGGAGGCGGAGGTCGCCACGAAGCGGACCCGTTCGGCACCCAGGCCCTTGATCACCGCGGCGTACTCCCGGCAGGCCGCGAAGGTGCGCTCCAGCGCCTCGGGCGCCAGCCGCCCGGTGCGGTCCACGTCCTGGCCGAGCCGGACGATCTGCATCCGGCGGTCGAGGTCCTTCAGCTCGCCGGTCGCCGGGTCGGCGTCCGCGACCAGCAGCCGGATGGAGTTCGTACCGCAGTCGATGGCGGCGACCCGCTTCACGTGGCGTCTCCTTCGTGGGCGTCCCGGTCTCCGGCGGTGTCCTGGCACGGGGTCACGCAGGGGCCCTTCCGCCACCACTCCGGCAGCATCGCGAGGGCCTCGTCACCGAGCGGGTTGACGCCCGGTCCGGCCGCCAGCGAGTGGCCGACCAGGACGTGCAGGCACTTGACCCGGTCGGGCATACCGCCCGCGCTCGGGAAGCCCTGGAGCACCTCGATGGCGTCCCGCCGCCGGATGTAGTCCTCGTGTGCCGCGCGGTAGGCGGCGGCCAGCTCGGGGTCGGTCGCCAGCCGTTCGGACATCTCCTTCATCACGCCGTTGGCCTCCAGCGTGCCGATCGCGGAGGCCGCGCGCGGGCAGGTGAGGTAGTAGAGCGTGGGGAAGGGCGTACCGTCCTCCAGGCGCGGCGCCGTCTCGACGACATCCGGCTGGCCGCAGGGGCAGCGGTGCGCGATGGCGCGCAGCCCGCGGGGCGGGCGGCCGAGCTGCTCCTTGAAGGCGGCGATGTCCGCGGCGGTGGGCTCGGTGGGCTCGGTCTGGGGCGGGGGGGTGTCCATGTGCGCTTTCGGTGAGGTGAGTGGTGTGGCGGGGGGCGGCGGTGCGGGCGGTGCGGACCGTCCGCTGTCGACAGTACGGGGTGCCGGGCGGCGGTGGTACGGGCGCCGGCGGTCCGGCGGGCGCGGTCCGTCCTACCGCTTGTCGGCGGTGTCGACGGCGTCCCACAGATTCTCGTACCAGGGGCGCTGCGCCGCTCGCGCCCCCTTGGGCGCGGAGCCGGTGCCGGAGCCGTCCGGGACGATGTAGCCGGACTCGCCCGGCCGGACGTAGTGCAGATGCCGGCGGGCCTGCTGGCGTACGTACTCCGGGTCCTGCCAGCGGGCCTTCTGCTCGCGCAGCCGCTCCAGGGCGGCGCCGGCGTCCTGCGCCTTGCGGCGCTGCTCGGCGATGTCCGACCGCTGGGAGACGTACTGCCTTATGGGGTAGGCGAGGGCGACGACCAGGGAGCACATCACCAGGGCCAGCAGGGCGGCGCGGCCGGTGAGGCGGTTGCGGCGGGGCGGGCGGGCGCGGTAGACGCGGGCGGCGGCCTGCTCGCCGAGCGCCTTGAGTCGGGTCGCGGTCGAGAACCGGTCCGCGGGCACGTCGTCTCCCCTTCACTGACGGACGCCTGACTGCTTCAAGCAGGTACGTCCCCGGCAACGGTACGGGACCGTTGCCGGGGACGTACGGGGCGCGGGGCGATTGCCTCGCCCGTTCAGCCCCTGCTGCCCTGTCCGGCCTGGCAGCGGGCCGTCTTCGTCAGCTGCCGTGGCGGAAGCGCGGGAAGGCGGAGCGGCCGGCGTAGACCGCGGCGTCGTCGAGGATCTCCTCGATGCGCAGCAGCTGGTTGTACTTGGCGACGCGCTCGGAGCGGGCCGGGGCGCCGGTCTTGATCTGGCCGCAGTTGGTGGCGACGGCGAGGTCGGCGATGGTGACGTCCTCGGTCTCACCGGAGCGGTGCGACATCATGCACTTGAAGCCGTTGCGCTGGGCCAGCTCGACGGCGTCCAGGGTCTCGGTCAGCGAGCCGATCTGGTTGACCTTCACCAGCAGCGCGTTGGCGGAGCCCTCCTCGATGCCGCGGGCGAGGCGCTCGGGGTTGGTGACGAACAGGTCGTCGCCGACGAGCTGGACCTTGGCGCCGAGCTTGTCGGTGATGACCTTCCAGCCGGCCCAGTCGTCCTCGAACAGCGGGTCCTCGATGGAGACGAGCGGGTAGGCCGCGACCAGCTCCTCGTAGTACTCGGTCATCTCGGCGGCCGAGCGGTCCTTGCCCTCGAACTGGTACTTGCCGTCCTTGTAGAACTCGGAGGCGGCGACGTCCAGCGCGAGCGCGATGTCCTGGCCGGGGGCGTAACCGGCCTGCTTGATGGCCTCCAGGATGAGGTCGAGGGCCTCACGGTTGGAGCCCAGGTTCGGGGCGAAGCCGCCCTCGTCACCGAGACCGGTGGACAGGCCGCGCTCCTTCAGGACCTTCTTGAGGGTGTGGTAGACCTCGGTGCCCCAGCGCAGCGCCTCGGAGAAGGACTCCGCGCCGATCGGGGCGATCATGAACTCCTGGATGTCCACGTTGGAGTCGGCGTGCGAGCCGCCGTTCAGGATGTTCATCATCGGGACGGGCAGCACGTGCGCGTTCGGGCCGCCCAGGTAGCGGAACAGCGGCAGGTCGCTGGCCTCGGAAGCGGCGTGCGCGACGGCGAGGGAGACGCCGAGGATGGCGTTGGCGCCCAGCGAGCCCTTGTTGTCGGTGGCGTCCAGGTCGAACATGGCCTGGTCGATCAGCCGCTGCTCGGTCGCGTCGTAGCCGACGAGCTCCGGGCCGATCTGCTCGATGACGGCCAGGACGGCCTTCTCCACACCCTTGCCCAGGTAGCGGTTCGGGTCGCCGTCACGGAGCTCGATGGCCTCGAAGGCGCCGGTGGAGGCACCGGACGGCACGGCGGCACGGCCCGTGCTGCCGTCGTCGAGGCCGACCTCGACCTCGACCGTGGGATTACCTCGCGAGTCGAGAATTTCGCGGGCTACGACGACGTCGATCGACGGCACGTTGTCTCCTTCGTGGGTGTCTGGCGTTCTGCGCATGAGCCTAACGGCCCCGGGCTCGTCCGCCTGCCCTTGGCCCGCTCCGTGGGACGGAAGGCCCCGGAAAACTTACCGAAGTCCCAGTTCACGGGACCTTTCGGCACATTGTTCGCCGAACGGGAAAAGGCGCTGAACCGCAACCGGTTTGCGGCGGGTGTCCGGCCCGGGGGCGCGGGCGTGCGGGCGGGCGCGCGGCCGGGGAAGCGAGAAGCCCCGCCACGGCGCGCAGGGGAAGGGCGCGCCGTGGCGGGGCGGTCTCACGGTGAGGGAGGGGCCCGCCGCTCGGGCCCCGGAGCCCCGCTGGGCGGGTGGCTCAGACCGTGAGGTGCTGACCGGGGATGATCAGGTTCGGGTTGCCGCCGATGACCGACTTGTTGGCCTTGTAGACGGACTTCCAGTCGGTGCCGTGGGCCTTGGCTATCTTGGCGAGGGTGTCGCCCGCCTTGACGGTGTAGTTGCCGTGGCCGGTGGACTTGCGCTCGGTGGAGCGCGAGGCGCGGTCCTCGGACGGGGCCTTCTTGACCTCGGGCTTGGCCGACTCCTGCTTGGGCGCGGACTTGGTCTGCGCGGAGGTGTCGACGTCGGCGGCCGGGCCGCCGGCGGTCAGGTTGCCCGCCCCGGCGCAGGACCAGGCGCCCGGGCCCTGGATGGCGAGGAGCTTCTCGGCGGCGGCGATCTGCTGGGACTTGGTGGCCAGGTCGGCGCGCGGCGCGTACTGGGTGCCACCGGCGGCGGCCCAGCTGGAGTTGGAGAACTGCAGGCCACCGTAGTAGCCGTTACCGGTGTTGATCGACCAGTTGCCGCCGGACTCGCACTGGGCGACCTTGTCCCAGGTGGCGACGGTGGCGGCGGAGGCGGAGGTGGCACCCATCATCGGGACGGCCACGGCGGCACCGGCGACACCGGCCAGGGTGGCGACGCGGACGGCCTTGGAGGGACGACGGTGCTTGCCTTTGAAGATCAGCATGGTTCGTTCGTTTCCTCACCGACGCCTGCGAGGTGAGCTGTCGGGTTCGGACTGATGAGTCGCCCGGCCGTGTGCGCGGCGCGCACGTGGCTTCACCCCAAGCCGGTTGACCCGCTTTCACGGGCGGGGCCGGCACGTACCTTGGGTCCCCCGCTCCTGCCTTCGGCGCTTGCGCGTCAAGTGCCTCCGACCACCGGCAGGATTCGGCGTGTGATCGAAGGGCCCGCTTTGGCGAGCGGTCCTGACGTTAAGCAGTAATCCCCTTGGGGTTCAAACCCCACCTTCTGAACCGAGTTGCCCGATTTTGAAGGCGGTTTGGTCACGAAATCGCAGGTGGGGCCCGGTATGCCGGGGTTGGGCACACCGAGCCCCACAGAAGTCAACGAGACCCTTGTCTCACTTTCCCAAAAGAGGGCGAAGGAGGGCGAATTACCCTGCGTTCCGCCCGAGGTCGAGCTGCTGACCGGGCTGGATCAGGTCCGCGTCGGAGCCGATGACGCCCTCGTTGCGGTCGTAGAGCGCGTGCCAGCCGCCGGACAGCCGGTGCGCCGTGGCGATGGCTGACAGGCTGTCACCCGGGCGCACGGTGTAGTCCCCGCCGGCCGCCGGGCCCGTACGGTGCGCGTCGTCGCCGCGCGAGGCGTGCAGGCCCCCGGCCGACCGGCCGGCGCCGTCGTCCCCGGCGCGCTCGTCGCCCCCGTCTCCCGCCGGACCGCGGTGCTTGCCCTTGGCGGGCACGTCACGCGGGGTGCCGCTGCTGTCCGTACGGCTGCCGTCCCCGGACGGGTCGGCGGCGGGGTCGTCGGACGGGTCCTCCGACGGGTTCTCGGCGGACGGGTCCTCGGCGGACGGGTCATCGGACGGGCCGGTGGACCTCGACGGCTCGTCGTCCCGGTCGCCTGGCGCCGCCGGGCCGGACGATTCCCGCTCCTTGGACTGGTCGCGCTTCCCGGAGTCCGAGGCGTCGGGCGAGGGGGTGGCGTCGGGCCGGCCGCCCGGCTCGTCCTGCCTGCCGGACGAGCCCTCGTCGTCGTGGGAATCGGACGAGCCGGGGGTGTCCCAGGGATCGAGGGAGCCCCCGGCGTCCGACGGGTCGGGCGCCGGGGTGCTGGTGCTGCCCGGGTCGACCTCGGGCGCGCGGCCGTCGTCGGTCAGCCCGGCGTTGACCGCACAGCTGGGCCAGGTGTCCGGCCCGCGGTCGTCGAGGATCGACTCGGCGACCGCGATCTGCTGGGAGCGGCTGGCGAGGTCGGGGCGCGACGCATAGGACGTGCCGCCGTAGTTGTCCCACATCTCCTGGGTGAGCTGCAGGCCGCCGTAGTAGCCGTTGCCCGACGCCGCGCTCCACATGCCGCCGCTCTCGCACTGGGCGACCTTGTCCCAGGTCGCGGTGTCGGCGGCGTGTGCACCGGTCGCGCCGAGCAGGGGCAGGGCGAAGCCGGCGCCGGTCACTCCCGCCGTGACAAAGATGGCCGGTGCCTGACGGGGGCGACGATGTCGGCCGTTCCCGGAACGCATGCGGATGCCTTTCGCGCGGCGGTTGAGTTGTTGCGACGAGCTCGTCGAGAGCTGCTCGACGGGTCTCCGGCCGGCCGACGCACGCGAGCGGCGCCGTTACACCGGCCCCCCACATCACCGCTTCGGCCGATCGAGTGAAACCTGTCGATCGTCGGGTCGAAAGGTAGCCGGGGTCACGGGTAGTCACAAGTCGATGTAGCGCGGATCACGTAAAGGTCACGCACTTGACTCTGCGTCACATATGCTTCGTCGCTGGTCAGGGCCGCTCCGGAGAGAACTCCACAGGAAGCGAACGCAATCCGCGCATGATGAGCCCGCCGCGCCAGCGCAAATCATCAGGTTCCGCCGCAAGCCGGATGTCCGGGAGCCGGGTCAGCAGGGTCGCCAGCGCGGTCTGTCCTTCGAGCCGGGCGAGCGGCGCCCCCAGGCAGTAGTGGATGCCGTGTCCGTAGCCCAGGTGCTGGTTGTCACGCCGGGTCAGATCGAGCACGTCCGGCTCGGGGAAGCGGGCCGGGTCTCGGTCGGCGGCGGCCAGCACCACCAGGACCGGGTCCCCCGCGGCGATCCGCTGCCCGCCGAGCGTCAGCTCCTCGGTCGCGAACCGCCAGGTGGCCAGCTCCACGGGGCCGTCGTAGCGGAGCAGTTCCTCGATGCCGGTGGTCAGCAGCTCGGTGTCGCCCGCCTCGATCGACTTCTGGAGCAGCTCACGCTGGGCGGGGTGGCGCAGCAGCGCATAGGTGCCGTTGCCGATGAGGTTGACGGTGGTCTCGAAGCCCGCGAAGAGGAGGATGAAGGCCATCGCGGCGGCCTCGTTCTCGGTGAGGTGCTCACCGTGGTCGGAGGCCCTGATCAGGGCGGAGATCAGGTCCTCGTCCGGCTCGGGGGCCGGGCCCAGGGACTCGCGCTTGCGGTGGATCAGCTCGGCGAGATAGCCGCGCATCTTCTTCACGGAACGGGCGACACCGCCGCGCGGTCCGCCGCCGTGGCGGATCATCATGCCCGCCCAGTCCCGGAAGTCGTCCTGGTCCTCGCGCGGCACCCCCAGCAGATCGCAGATCGCGTAGATCGGCAGCGGGAAGGCGAACTCGTGGATGAGGTCGGCCTCGCCCTTCGCCGCGAACCGGTCGATGAGGTGGTCGGTCAGCTCCTGGACCCGTGGGGCGAAGGCGGCGACCCGGCGCGGGGTGAACGCCTTCGAGACCAGCCGGCGCAGCCGGGTGTGGTCCGGCGGGTCGATGTTGAGCAGATGCGTCATCAGGTTGGCGCTGCGCTCGCCCGGGATGCCGACCTTGCCCTTGCCGTGCGCGGCCTCGCTGTGGTGGACCGGGTTCTTGGACAGCCGGGCGTCGGCGAGCGCCTGCCGCGCCTCGGTGTACCGCGTCACGAGCCAGGCCTCGACACCGCTGGGCAGCTCGGTCCGGTGCACCGGCGCGTGCTCGCGCAGCCAGGCGTACGCGGGGTACGGATCGGAGGCGAACTCCCAGGTGAAGAGGGCGGGAGCGGGCCCGGCGGCGGGGCAGCCCGCGGGGGCGTCGGCGTCGGGGGTGGGTGGCTCGGCGTGCACCTTCCGACCGTAACCGCTGGGCGCACACCGGCGCGCCCGCGCACCGGCGGGGGCCTCCGCTACGCCGTGTCCACCCCGAGACCGCTGAGGAACGCCACCGCCGCCGGCGACGGGCCGAGGCCGCTCCACACCACCCGCTCGGTCCGCTCGGGCGCCGGCCGCACCCGCACGATGTGCAGCCCGGACAGCTCGGAGGCGACGGCCTCCGGCACCATGCCGACGCCCAGGCCCGCCCGCACCAGCTTGGCCAGGAACTCGACCGTGGTCACCTCGAACGCCACCTCCGCCGTCAGCCCCGCCGCCCGGAACGCGTCATCGCGCTGCCGGCTGGCCGCGGACCCGGCCGTGAAATCGATGAAGGTCTCCCGCGCCAGCGTGGTCCACCGCCGCCCCGCCAGCGCGTGGCCCGGCGGCACGACGGCGACCAGCTCACCGCGCGCCAGCTCCTTCTCCCGTACGCCGACGGTCCGCGCGGCGGGCACCAGCCCGACGAACGCCACATCCAGCACGCCCTGCCGCACCTGCTCGATCAGCCGATCGCTCATCTCGGTCTGCAGGCTGATCCGCACCTGCGGAAACCGCCTGCGGAACTCCCCCAGCTCCCGGGCGAGGTCCACGGCCGCGACGGTGGAGATCGCGCCCACCGCGAGCCGGCCGCGCAGCTCACCGGTCGCCGCCGCCACCTCGGCGCGGGCCCGCTCGGCCGCCTCCAGCGCCTGCCGGGCGACCGGGACGAAGGCCTCGCCGGCGGTGGTCAGCCGGACGTTGCGGCTGGTCCGGTCGAAGAGCCGGGCCCCGAGCTCCTTCTCCAGCCGGGCGATCTGATGGCTGAGCGCGGACTGCACCACATGGCAGCGCTCGGCGGCCCGGGTGAACCCACCGGTCTCGGCGACCGCCACCACGTACCGCATCTGCTGGAGCTCCATATCCACCCACCCTAACCAGCATTGATCACGATCCACGATGGATGCGATGAAAACGATGTGTTGGACTCATCGATCGGCCGGCCCCAGGCTGGGACGTGCCCGCCGCCACGGTGGCCGCGGGCGTACCGGGGAGGTCAGGGCATGGCAACCGAGCACATACCGGAGCGGGCCGCGGGGGACGGGCCGGATACCGGGCCGGGCCCGGGCCGCGGCACCCTGCTGCTGATGTCGGTCGCCGCCGGACTCTCCGTCGCCGGCAACTACTTCGCCCAGCCGCTGCTGGACGTCATCGGGCGCGATCTGCATCTGCCCGCGGCCACCGCCGCGCTGGTGGTGACCGTCGCCCAGGTCGGCTACGGTCTCGGCCTGCTGCTGCTCGTCCCGCTCGGCGATCTGCTGGAGCGGCGCCGGCTGGCCGTCACCCTGACCGCGGCGACCGCGCTCTTCCTCACCGTCACCGCGAGCGCCCCGAACGCCGCCCTGCTGCTCACCGGCACCGCCCTGACCGGGCTCACCTCGGTCGCCGCCCAGGTGGTGGTGCCGTTCGCGGCGACCCTCGCACCGCCCGCCGAGCGCGGCCGGACCGTGGGCGCCGTCATGACCGGGCTGCTGCTCGGCATCCTCCTGGCCCGTACGGCCGCCGGGCTGCTCGCCGAACTGGGCGGCTGGCGCACCGTCTACTGGGTCAACGCGGCGCTGATGCTGCTGATGGCGGTGCTGCTGCGGCTCCGGCTGCCGGCCCTGCGCACCACCGTCGGGCTGCGCTATCCGGCGCTGCTGCGCTCCACGGTGGCGCTGTTCGGCCAGGAGCCGGTGCTGCGGTGGCGGGGCGCGCTGGGCGCCCTCACCTTCGCGGGCTTCAGCGTGCTGTGGACGGCGCTGGCGTTCCTGATGTCCGGCCCGTCCTACGGCTGGCAGGAGTCGGCGATCGGTCTGCTGGGGCTGGTGGGCGCGGCCGGATCGCTGTCCGCCTCGGCGGCCGGGCGGCTGGCGGACCGCGGGCTGGCGCACCGGATCACCGGCGCGGCGGCGTTCCTGCTGCTGGGTTCGTGGGGGCTGCTGGCCCTCGGCGGTGCGGGCGGCGGCTGGTCGCCGGCGGCGCTGCTGGCCGGGGTGATCGTGCTGGATCTCGCCGCGCAGGCGGTCCACGTCAGCAACCAGCACCTGGTCTACGCCGTCCGCCCCGACGCCCGGAACCGCCTCAACTCGGCCTACATGACCAGCTACTTCGCCGGTGGTGCGGTGGGCTCGGCCCTCACCTCGGCGGTCTGGGGCCTGGCCGGCTGGAGCGGCGTCTGCGCGCTGGGGGCGGGGCTGGCGCTCGTGGTGGCGGGGCTGTGGGTGGCGGACCGGATGCGGCGGCGGGCCTCGGGCGGGAAGGGCACGGCGGCGGCCACCGCCGACGTCCCGGCGTCGTCGCTCACGTCCTGACCGGCGACGCCTCCGCGCCGGACCACGCCCGGCGGCGCCCCTGCCGGCCCCCTGCCGACCGCGACCGGTGCCTACCCGCTCGCCCACCGATCGCCACCGCTACCGACCGGCGCCGCCCTCGGCGGCCAGTACCGCGTCCCGGTAGGCCCGCGCCGCCGCCCGCAGCGCGGCCTCCGGGTCGGCGCCGTCGGCCTCCGCCCGTACGGCCATCGCCAGCAGGTCGTAGCCGATCCCGTCGCCCGTCGGCAGGGCCACGTCCAGTCCGGCCGACCGCACCCGCGACGCCAGCTTGGCCGCGAGCGCCAGGCCCGGCTGTGCCAGCGGAATGCCCTCGGTCACGGACTCCCGCTGCTTCTCCTCGGCCTTCGTCCGCAGCCAGGTGGCCTTGACGTCCTCCGGGGTGGCCGCTTCCTCCTCCCCGAAGACATGGGGGTGGCGGTGGAGCAGCTTCTCCACGATCGTGCCCGCCACCTCGTCGATGGAGAACGGCTCGTCCGGGTCGTCCTGGGCGATCCGGGCGTGGAAGACGACCTGGAGGAGCACATCGCCGAGCTCCTCCCGCAGCTCCGTGCGGTCCCCCTCCTCAATGGCCTCGACCAGCTCGTACGCCTCCTCGATGCCGTACCTGGCGAGGTCGCGGTGGGTACGGACGCTGCTCCAGGGGCACTCGGCGCGGATCTGGTCCATGACCTGGACGAGGTCGAGCAGCCGGGCGCCGGGCAGGTCGTAGGAGCCGGGCAGCAGCTCCAGGTCCGGCATGGTCTCGCGGCCCGAACCTGCCAGCCGGGCCAGGCCGTCGGTCAGCGTGCTCTCGCCGTCCGCGGAGGTCAGCACGACGGCCGTACGGGCCTTGGGGACGCAGTAGTCGACCAGTTCGCGGGCGCTGGGCGCGGCGGTCTCCACCTCGATGCCGGCCTCCCGCAGATAGGGGAGCTGCGGGTGGTCCGGATCGGCGCTCAGCACGCGGTCGGCCGCGCGCAGCATCTGCCAGGCGGGCCAGGACAGGAGTCCGGGGGCGACCCGGTGGCTGGTGGTGAGCAGCACCAGGCGTCCGGTGCCGGTGCCCTCGGGGCGGGGGGCGGCGCCGGTCTCGGCGGCGGAGGCGTCAGCGTTCACGCCTCGAACGTAACGCACCCCGTCGGCACCGCCCGGCGCCGGTCCGGGCGGACTGCCGGCCACCGGGTCCGGCGCCCGGCTCCGGTGGCCGTCTCCCCGCTCAGGCCTGCTGCCTCGCCGGCTCCCTGGTGAGCCACGGGTCCTTGGTCTCGCCGAGGATGACCTGCTGGTCGTCCCACTTGCCGAACCGCGGATTGACGTCGATCCCCATGGACCGGGAGGTCGTGGCCAGCGCGCGGGCGAGCTTTTGCTGACCCTGCGGCGCACGGCGGTCCGCGTGCAGATGCTCGGCGACGCCGTCGAGCAGCAGCTGATTGCGGACCATCGCGTCGATCTCATCCGGGGCGACGCCCTGCTGGAGCCACATCGCCTTCAGCCGCGGGGCGCCGCCCGCCTGCTGCTCGGCCTGGGCCCGCCACTTCTGGATGTCGCCGCGGCTGACCGTCACCCCGGCGTCCTTCGCGCTGCGGGCCAGCACCTCGTCGAAGATCATGCCGTTGAGGGTGGCCAGGCTCAGCCGCCCGGTGTTCATGATCAGCTGGCCGCCCTGCGGGGACTCGGCCTGGGCGGCGCGTACGTCCTTCACCTTCGCCTGCAACTGCGAGACGGTGATCCGCTTCCCGTCCACGATGGCCGCGGCACCGGGGTGGGCGTCGTTCCCGCAGGCGGCGAGCAACGGGGTCGCGGCCAGCAGGGCGGCGGTGGCGGATACGGAGAGCGCTGTCCTTCGGCGGAACACATGGCCTCCCGGCAGATCGTGCGACGGAGTCTCGACCTTGATTGATCGATGCTATGGAGTCGGCGTGGCCCAGGCCACTGCTTCGGCCAACGATCTGCGGCGGGGGCGGGTTCTCCTTCCGCGGAGGGAACGGCGCCCCAGGGGGACCGGGCGGGGGTGTTGCCGCCGGCCCCGTCCCGGACCTGCCCTCACCACGCGTCGTCTGCCGCGATCCGTTCCGCCCGGGTCCGCGACACGGACAGTGCCGACGGTTCCTCCGCCGGCCACTCCCGGCTTCCTCGTCCCCGTAAATAAATGACGCCCTTGCGAATGTCCGTCACTACGGCCCGACGCCCTGGGGCGTACTCGACCTCGTCGCCGACTTCCGGGCGCTGTCCGGGGCTCACTGCGCGGCCTCGATCGTGTCCAGGCCGGTCGTCCACTCGATGCCGCCGCCCTCCGGCGAGAGCCATGCCACGGGCGGTGTGTCCGGAACCTTGAGAACCGGATCAAGACTGCCGCCCTCTACGTCGGGGGCGAGAGCGCGGAGGACCCCGACCCGGTCACTGTGGGCGTGGTCGATCACGCGCTGGCCGAGCAGGGGGTGCGACCAGTGGCCCAGGCCGAGCGACCGGTGTTGCGACGTCGTCTTCATCGGAGGGTCCTTTCCTGAACGTCCTGAAGCGAGACGGTCCGCAACGCGAGGTGACGCCGGACCGCGAGCCGCCGCAGCGTCGGAGAGCCGACGGAACTTCCGTCGGCACCCAGAGCCGCGGGCAGCTTCGCTCAGCCAACGCGGCAGCCAGGGCACACGGTTAGTGCGTTACGGCAGGCCTCTGATCGCGCCCCTAGGGCGATTTGACCGTCTTTTGGCCTGACTGCCGGGTGCTCCGGGGCCTACCGTGCGGGCATGGACACCACGCGGAATCAAGCGCTCACAGCGTGGATGGCTGAGCACGGCTACAGCTCCAACTCACTGGCCGACGCGGTCAACCGGGCCGTCGGTGACCTCACCGGCCGGACCGGAGGGCTGGACGGGTCATCGGTACGGGACTGGAAGGCGGGGCGGGTCCGCTGGCCGAAGTCCGCCACCCGGGCCGCCCTGGAGAAGGTCACCGGTCTACCGGCCACCGCCTTGGGGTTCGTGCCCCGGGGCCGCGCCGCACCCGTCCCGGCACCCTCGCAGGAGGACCCCGTGAACCGCCGCAGCTTCCTCACCGCCACCGCGGCCTCCGCCGTCGCGCCCCTCCCCACCGGCACCGCACCTCACCGCATCGGGATGTCTGATGTAGCCCGTCTCCAGAGCAAGTTCGCCGCCGTTGTGGCCGGAGACCATCAGCACGGCGGCATGCGCGGCATTGAAACCCAGGCACTCGAACTGGCCACCCAGGCCCTGGATCTCCAGGACCGCGGGTCTGCCGGTCAGCGCGTACGCGGTCAGCTCTATGCCGTGGCCGCGGCCTTCACGTCCAGCGCGATGTGGGCAGCGATCGACGGGCGCCGCTTCGATGCGGCGCAGCGGCACCACGACAGAGCCTCCCGTCTGGCGGGAATGTCCGGCGACCAGGCGATCCAGTTCCGGATCTGGTCGCACGCCGGAACTCTGTACCGGCACCTGGGCCGTCCCTCGGACGCACTCGCGGCCAACGACGTGGCGCGAACCCTCTCCCTTGCCCGGCGTGATCCGCTCTTCGGCTCCCTGGGGCACGCCCGGCATGCCGCCATTCACGGCACCACTGGCGACCGGTCAACGGTGCGCCGGTTACTCGGCCATGCGCAGGAAGCGCTTGACCGAGCGGAGAGCACCGCACCTCGGCCGGTATGGCTCGAAGCGTTCTACGGCCAGTCCGAGTTGGACAGTCTCGCCCTCGCCGCTCACCTAGCCCTCGGCGACTGGAGCACAGCGGAGGCACACGCGCATCGCAGCCTGGCAGCACTCCGCACCCACATGCACCGGTCTCGCGCCATCACCACGGCACGGCTTGCCCGCGCTCAGCTCGGACAAGGAGATCTCGAACCGGCCGTTTCCACGGCGATGAGCATCCCGCACGCAGCCGTGCGCCATCCCCGCATTTCCGGGATGCTTCGCGCATTCGACAACCATCTGCGCAGGTGCGCGCCGCGTAGCCCCCACACCCGCGCCTGGACGCAGTACGAGCGAGAGACCCTGGCATGACCGCACCAGTCAAGCTTCAGCACTACGCAGCCTTGCCGGGCGTCCGGCAGAAGCTCATCGACCTGTACACGGACGTACGGGCAGAGCTGCTGCACCTGCCGAACTACCGCGCAGACGTGTTCGCCGAGCGTCTCGACCGCCATGCCGCTGAACCCGGCTGGCAAAGCGTCATCGCCTACGCGGGCAATGCCGCCATCGGCTACGCCTACGCCAACACCATCCAACCCGATGACCGCTGGTGGGCCCGGATGAGCACACCCGTTCCCGCGCTCTACACAGCCGCCCCCGCAGTTGCGGTGAAGGAGATCGGAGTGACAACACCATGGAGAGGACGCGGAGTTGCCCGCTGCATCCACGATGCTCTGCTGGCCAACCGGAGCGAACGGTACGCGACTCTCATGGTGAACCCGGCCGCCGGCGACGGGAAGGTTCAGCGGCTCTACGAGGGATGGGGGTACGCAGTCATCGGAGAGGTCCAGCCGTCGCCGGAATCACCCGTCCTGACATGCATGGCCCGCTCGGTGCGCGCCAGCGCACGTAGCTGACAGGGAGGCGGGAGAGGGTTTCCTGGGCGACCTCGTCAACCGCCGCGGCTCCCAGATGCCGAGGCCAGCTCCCGGCAGGCGGGCACAGTGCTACGTGGCTCAGAAGGGCGGGTCCGGGCTTCGACCGCTTGACCGTCTCCGACTCGTCAGCATTCATTGCACCCGCCCCAGCCAATACAGCGTCCGGCGCAGCTCCTCCGGGAAGGGGTGGTGTGGGCCGTGCAGGCGCTCGGCGTCGTGGAGGAGGCGGGAGAGGGTTTCGCGGGCGGCGCCGCGTTCGCCCTGGGCCAGGAGCAAGTGGCCTATGGAGCGGCGGATTTCCAGGGGGCGGACGGGATCGTCGGCGTAGTGCTCGAAGTAGGGGAGCAGGGCGCGGAACTCCTCCAACGCCTGGGCGACCTCACCGAGTTGTTCCAGGCACTGGGCCGCCTCGTAGTGGAACTGGAGGGCCTGGCGGGTGGCGCCGGCGCCGGACTCCTGGCCGAACTCGTCAGCCAGTCGCCGGAGTTCGGGCAGAGCGCGGCGGTACTGGCCGTCGTCCATGAGGGTGGCTGCGTACTGCTTGCGCAGGGTGCGGACGACCGGGGAGTGCGCGCCGTGCCGCTCGGCGGCGGCCGGGAGGATGCCGCCGAGGATGTCCACGGCGCGGGTGATCCGCCCCTGGTCGAGCAGGCTCTTGACCTCGTCGACGGCGGCGGCGACATCCGGGCCCGGGGGCGTGGCGGAGCCGGCCGCGGAAGGGGCGGTCGGGGGCGCGGGTATATAGGGGACGGCCGCGGAGGTCCAGGCGCCCGGGCGGGAGGTGCGCGGGTCGGCGGGGACGGCGGAGGTGCGCGGGTCGGCGGCCGGGCGAGGGTCGGCCGACGGGCGGGCGGAGGAGCCGGTCCCGGCGGGCGCCGGAGGGGGTGGCACCTGCGGCGTGGCGAGCGCCGTCGGGGTGGGGGCGGGCGCCAGGGGGCCGGAGGCGCGGGCCGGCCAGGGGGCGTGGGGAAGGCGGAAGGGGCGGGTGGGATCCATGGGGGCCAGTGGGACGGGCGGGGACCGGTCGGCCTGCGGGCCGATGGTGGCCGTGGGGAGCAGCGGGGCCAGCGCCTGGTAGACCTCCTGGGCGTCGGCGGGGCGCGCCTGGGGGTCCTTGCGGAGGAGGCGGAGGACGAGGCCTTCGAGGGCTTCGGGAACGTCGGGGCGCAGGGTACGGACCGGGGCGGGCTCCTCGTGGAGGTGGCGGTGCAGCACACCGAGGGCCGTGGAACCGGCGAACGGGACCTGGCCGCTGAGGAGTTCGTGCAGCAGCACACCCAGGGCGTAGAGATCGGTGTGCGGGCCCACGGCTCCGCCCATCGCCTGTTCGGGCGCCATGTACGCGGGGCTGCCGATAGGGGAGCCGGTGTGGGTGAGGCGGGTGGTGTCGGTGTCCAGGGCTGAGGCGATGCCCAGGTCGAGGATGACCACGGAGCCGTCCGGCCGGATCATGACATTGCGGGGCTTGAGGTCGCGGTGGACGATCGGCACCGCGTGCACGGACGCCAGTACGGCGCAGAGCTGGGCGGCGACGGAGACCGCCCAGGGCCAGGGGTAGGGGTCGTGCTCGGCGAGATGGTCGGAGAGGTCGGCGCCCTCGACGTACTGCATGACCAGGTAGAGGTCCTCGTCGTCGCTGCCGGCGTCGTGGACGGTGACCAGCCCGGGGTGGTCGACCTGCGCGGTGACCCGGCATTCGCGGACGAAGCGGCGGCGCATCTCCTCGCCGTCCGGGGTGCCCGCCACCCGGTCGGGGCGCAGCAGTTTGACGCCGACCCGACGGTCCAGCCGGCGGTCGTAGCCGATCCAGACCTGGCCCATCCCGCCCTGGCCGAGCAGCGCGGAGAGTTCGTAACGCCCCCCGATGACACGGCCGTTCACCGGCCCTCCTCCTTGCGGAGGTAGTCGCTGAGCTCATCGAGCTCGGCCCGCACCCGGTCAATGCGCTGCGGCGGCTGGGGCCACTCCGGGGGCGGGGCATACGGGCCCGCGGGCGGCGGTGCGGGGTGGGACGGGGCGCCCGGCTGCCCCGGCCGGGGCAGCCGGGTCTCGGTCAGGGCGTACGGGTTGACGGGGGCGGCGCCGCCCGGTGCCGCGTACGGCGGGGGCTCCTGGGCGTGGTGCGGGGCCGGGCCGTAGGGGTGCGGGGCGGCCGGGTAGCCCGCGGGTCCGGCACCGTACGCGGCCCCGTGGCCCGGCACCTGTCCGGCCGGCGGGCCGTACATCTGCCCGGCCGTGCGCTGCGCCCGCTGGTCGACCACGAGGTAGTAGGCCACGGTGCCGGCCATCTGGAGCAGGATCACGGCCACCGCGACGTCCATGTGCCAGTCCGTGTCGGGATAGCCGCCCGACCACACGATGGTGCCGGTGAGCAGAGCCAGATCGGCGCCGAACAGCCACCATCCCAGCGGCTTGCGCTGGACGAGCGCGGCCCGCAGCAGCGCGGCCCAGGCCAGAAAGCCCAGGCTGAGCACCGTGACGGCCACGAACACCACCCGCAGCAGGATGACCGCGCCCCGCGCCGGGGGACGGTGCGACGGGAGGGCCGGGACGGGGCCGTGCATCACTGCTCCTGGTGGATCGGTTCGTGGCCGGTGGGGCCGTGCTGCCACGACGGCCTCGCGCGCGGGCGCGGGCGTGCGAGCCACCGCGATGCGCCGCGATACGCATGTGTCTGCGAGCGTATAGACGACGCCGAGCGCGCGTGCGGGGTTGTACGGATTGGACGGCCCGATCTCCGCCCCCGCGCCCCGTACGGCACTCCATCGCGACGCGGCTCCCCGGGCCATCGGCCCGCCACCGCCCGGCCCCCATCGGGCCGGCACCGCCGAGCCCCGTCAATCCGGCGCCACCGCCCCCTCCGTCAGCCCGTCGTGCAGCCCCTGGACCAGCTGCTCGCCCAGCCGGGACGCCAGCCGCAGCGCCTCCTCGAAGGCGGCCAGTTCGCGGAACCGCTGCCCGTAGCGCCGCTGCTCGGCGAGGGGCAGCCGGGGCAGTTGCAGCCGGCGGACGTCGAGCCGGGTGGCGGTGGAGGCGTAGCTGCTGGCCTGCCGGGTGTTGGCGGTGCCGCGCAGGAAGCCGGCGAGGAACCAGGGGTCGAGGGCGGCCGGGTCGGGGCGCAGCAGGGTGAGGTTGCGGCCGAGGGCGGCGCCGGCGGTGGTGTCGTCGACGACCCGGGCGGTGGCGCCGCCGCCGAGGACCGGGACGACGACATCGCCCGCGCGGACCAGCACCGGTTCCTCGGCGGGCCCGGAGGCGGGCGCTTCGGGGAGGGCGCCGGACGGGGCGGAGCCGCCGAGCACGTCGTGGTCGGTGAGCACCGCGGGCGCTCCCTGCGCGGGGGCGGTGCCGGCGCCGCCCGCGCGCAGCACCAGGGCGCCGGAGCGGGCGAGTTCGCCGACGGTGGTCAGCGGCCACCGGGCGGTGGCGGCGGGGTCCGGGCGGGTGTCGTCGGCCGCGGGCCGCGGGGTCAGCTCCGTCGTACGGGCGAGGGTGGCGGTCAGCCGGTCGCGGACCCGGGCGAGTTCGGCGGGGCCGCCGGCCGCGGCGGGCGGCGGGAGGTGCCGGGCCGGGGCGAGGTCGACATCGTCGTCCAGGAGGTCGATGGCGGCGAGCGAGCGGTGGACACCGGGCCGTTCCTCGATGCCGCCCTCGCGGTCGAAGGTCTGCCAGGCCTCGACGGCGGTGGTGTGCACGCTCTGCCAGTCGGGCTTGTCGCGGCCGGCGGGGGCGCCGGCGGCGAGGTCGGCGGTGTCGACGACGAGGAGCTGGGGCGCCGGCGGCTGGCCGCCGCCGGGCCTGCGCAGCACCCACAGGTGCAGCGGGACGCCGTTGGGCGGGGCGGCGCCGGCGGGCAGCGCGATGACCGCGCGCAGCGCGCCGCGGCGCAGCAGGTCGGCACGGATACGGCGGCCGGAGCGGCGGGAGGCGGCGGCGGGCGGCATGAGCAGGACGGCGGTGCCGCCGGGCCGGAGCCGGGCCAGCGCGTGCTGGACCCAGGCCAGTTCGGATTCGGTGCGGGCCGGGAAGCCGTACTCCCACCGGGGGTCGTAGGCGAGTTCGTCATGCCCCCAGTTGCGTTCGTTGAACGGCGGGTGCACCAGGACGGCGTCGGCGGCGAGGTCCGGGAAGGCGTCGGCACGCAGGGTGTCCGCGGCCCGGACCCGGACCCGGTCGCCGGGGACGTTCAGGGCCAGCCGGAGCGCGGTCAGCGCGGCGAGGTCGGGGTCGGCTTCCTGGCCGTGCAGGGTGACGGGCTCTGCCGGGGCGTCCGCCTCAGCGCTGCCGCCCGCCGCACCGTCCGTCGCGTCGCCGGGCTCCTGAGCCGCGCGCTCCTGGGCGGCGGTGAGCAGACCGCCGGCGCCGCAGGCCGGGTCGAGGACGGCACCCAACGGGCCGCCGGAAGCGGCGAGTTCGACCATCAGCGCGGCCGGTCCCGGCGGGGTGAGGGTGTACTGCCGGGGGTTGGCGTCCAGGTGCCGGCCGAGCAGGAAGGCGTACGCCTGCGGGGCGCCCTCCGCGGCCGCGAGATCACCGGCGGCCCGCACCAGCGCGGCGGACGGGGCGAGCGCCTTGCGGGTCAGCCCGCGTACGGGGTGCTCCGGGCCGAGCCGGCCGGCGAGGACGGCATCGAGCATCGCGGGGAGCACACCGGTCAGTTCGGCGTCGTCGGCGGCGCTGCGCAACTGCTGCCAGACCGCGGGCCGTTCGTGGACCAGCAGCAGGACGGCGCCGGCCTGGCGGAGCGCGGCCGCGGTGCCGGAGGGGTGTCCGACGAGCTGCTGCCAGACCCGTTCGCGGAGCGGGACCTCGGCGAGTTTGCCCTGGTCGCGCAGCCATTGCTCGATCTCACCGAGGGCGAAGGCGGGGCTGGTCTCGGTGCCGCCGACCGGCTTGGGGAAGTCCGCGTGCCGCCGCCGCCAGTTGCTGACCGCGGCCCGGCCGACCCCGGCGAGCCGGGCGATTCCGGCGGCCGTCACCTCGGCGGTGCCGGTGGCGGCCACCCCGCCCGTGCGGCCCGTCGTGTTGTCCGGTGATGCGTTGTCCGGCACCTGGCTGACTCCCATCCGTGGCCCCCGACTCGCTGTGTCCGCAAGCATACCCAGCACCACTGCACACACCCCTTCACAGCGTGAACTCTCACCATTCACAGATGTTCATGTTGACTCGGTTCACAGCACCTGCTCTTATTGACCCATCGCTTCGGCAGCAATCGATTCGAGCGCCCGGAAGGGGCCCCTTCGCATGTCTCAGCAGATGCACTACCAGCCCGCACCACAGGGGCCCACCGGCGCTCCGGCCCCCCAGCAGGCCCGCAACGGGCTCGGTGTCGCCGCCCTGGTCCTCGGCATCATCGGCGCGCTCAGCGGCATCCCGATGATCCTGTTCTGGCTCGCCGGACCGCTCGGCGTACTCGCCCTGATCTTCGGCCTGGTGGGCCTCAGCCGCGCCAAGAAGGGCCAGGCCACGAACAAGGGCGTGGCGGTGACCGGCACGGTCCTGGGCGCCCTCGCGCTCGTCCTGGCGGTCGTCGGCGTCATCGTCACCGTCCTGGCGGTCAACGAGGCCGTCGACGAGGTGCACAAGCAGGTGGAGCAGAGCTCCGGCCAGCCGAAGGGCGGCTCCGGCCAGAGCGCCAAGGACCTCGGGCCGGGTGACACGGCGAAGTACAACAACGGCGTCCAGGTCACCGTCTCGAAGACCGCCCCCTACACCGTCGACCCCAGCACCGTCGTCAGCGGCCACACCCAGGGCAACAAGGCCTACAAGCTCACCGTCACGATCAAGAACACCGGCAGCAAGGCCTTCGACAAGCCCCTCGTGCAGACCAAGGCCCGGGTCAACGGCAAGGAGGCCGAGGAGGTCGACGACGACAAGCACGGCATCCTGCACCACGACTTCGGCAACGCGATCAGCCCCGGCGAGAGCGCCAGCGTGGAAATGGTCTTCGACGCGCCGCCGACGGCCAAGCAGCTCGACGTCGAGGTCACCCCGGACCTCCTGCTCGACACCGTGACCTGGAAGCTGGCCCTCTGAGCCACCGGCTCCCCGCCCCGCGCCGCCCCCGGCCCGGCCCCCCGCCCCCCCCCGGCCGGGCCGCCTGGCGTCCCGCGCCCGGCACGCGCCCCCCCACGCCCGCGTCAGACACCCCGCCGGCCGCACCCACGCCCCC
>NZ_JBHYPE010000003.1:89956-243333 GCF_042746015.1 Streptomyces sp. NPDC058773 | reverse complement strand
TTTTTTTTAGTTTGCGGGTGGTCGGTGTGGGTCGCCCCCCGCCCGCCCCCCCCCCGCCCCCCCCCCCGCGCCCCCCCCCCCCCGGGGGCGGCCGGGCCCCGCCGGCCGTCCGCCGCCTGGAACGCGCCGCCCCACGCCGTCGTCTGACCCACTGCCGGCCGCACAGCGGCCACCGGGCGGACCGGTCAGCCGCTTCGAGTATCTTTTCGAGCAGGGGAGAGTGAGGTTCCGCATGAACACGGCGGCAGCAACGGCTGGGGGCGGCGCCCCCGGAGGGATTCCGGAAGCGGACCGGGCCACCGTCCCACCACCCCGCACCGCCGAGCCGCCCGCCCCCGCGACCGCGGCACCCGACGCACCACCGTCGCCGGCCGACCGGCTCCGGCACACCGCCGGCCGCCTGCGCACCCGCACCGCGCCCCTGCGCGCCCCGCACCTGGACCCGTACTGGACCGCCGCGTTCTTCTTCATCGCGTACGCGCTGCTGTCCGTCTACCGGTACCGCACGATGTCCATCTCCTCCTGGGACCTGGGCATCTTCGAACAGGCCATCCGCGGCTACGCCCACTTCCAGGCCCCGATAGTCGACCTCAAGGGCCCCGGCACGAACATCCTCGGCGACCACTTCAGCCCCGTGCTGATCGTCCTCGCCCCCTTCTACCGGGTGTTCCCCTCCCCCGTGACCCTGCTGACCGCGCAGGCCGCGCTGTGCGCACTGTCCGTCCTGCCGGTCGCCCGCGCCGCCGCCCGCTACCTGGGCCGCGCCCCCGGCCTGGCCCTCGGCATCGCCTACGGCACGTCCTGGGGCGTGCAGAAGGCCGTCGAGTTCGACTTCCACGAGATCGCCTTCGCACTGCCGCTGATCGCCTTCGCCCTGGAGGCGGTGCTGCGCGGACGGTGGACCGCGGCGGTCTGCTGGGCCGCGCCCCTGGTCCTCGTCAAGGAAGACCTCGGGGTCACCGCGGCCACCATCGGCGCCCTCGCCCTGATACGCACCCGGCGCGCCAGCCCCCTGGCCATCAGCCTGGTCGCCTTCGGTATCACCGCCACCGCCGTCACCCTCGGCCTGCTGATACCGGCCTTCAACGGTTCCGGCTCGTACGACTACTGGACCAAGTTCGGCGCCGACGGCGGCGGCGCGACCATCCCCCTCGACACCGCCTTCCGCACCACCCTGTGGGTCCTGCTGCCCACCACCGGCCTGCTCGCGCTGCGCTCGCCCCTCCTCCTGGTCGCCCTGCCCACCCTCGGCTGGCGCTTCCTCTCCCACGAGCCGCACTACTGGGGCATCGACTGGCACTACAACGCCGTCCTGATGCCCGTCGTCTTCCTCGCACTGATCGACGCCCTCCCCCGGGTGCGGGTCTCGCACCGCCCCTGGCTCCGCTCGTACGCCCACCACCTCCCGGCCGCCGTCCTGGCCGCGGCCCTCGCCCTGACCAGCACACTTCCCCTGTCCCGCCTCACCGAGCCCGCCACCTACCGCACCCCGCCGATCGTCATCGCCGACGAGAAGCTGCTGGACCGCATCCCCGACGGTGCGACCGTCGAGTCCGACATCCGGCCGCTGTCGCGCCTCACCCATCGCACCCGCGTCTTCTGGGCCGGCGACACGGGCGGCCTGTCGCCCGACTACATCGCGATGCAGCTGCGTGACGATCGCACGCCGCGGCAGATGCTGGCGGAGGCGACCGCGCGGCATCCGCGGTCGACGTATGTCCTGCTCGGCGACACGGCGGATCTCGTGGTGTTCCACCGGACGTCTGCGCGTTGAGCTTTCCGGCCCACGTCTTTGGCTTTCCCGCCGTGATTCTTCTGTTGTTTCGCCTTCGGCGGGTGGGGGTGGTTTGTGGGGCGGGCCCCGGCTCGTGGTGGGTGCCGGGTGGGCGCCCGTGGCCGAGCGGCGTCAGCTGCGCGGGTAGCGCCCGGGGGCGAAGAACGACTCGTCGTACGGCTGGTGGGTGAGGGGGTGGAACGCCGCCGAGAAGTCGTCGGCCAGCTCGCTGATCGTGCCACGGCCCTCGACGGCGGTGAGCCAGGACGGGGGGAGGGCGAGGTCGCCGTGGTGGGCGCCGAGGAGGTTGCCGCAGAGGGATCCCGTGGAGTCGCTGTCACCGGAGTGGTTGACGGAGAGCAGGAAGGCTGACTCAACGCGCGTGTGCCGGGGTGCCGGGCCGGCGGGGCGGGCGAGGGCACAGTAGACGGCGATGGCCAGGGCCTCCTCGGCGATCCAGCCTCCGCCGAGGGTTTCGACCTTCTCGGGGGTCGCTGTGCCGTCGGCAGCCAGGTCGACTGCCTTGCGGAGGGCGGCCGTCGTCTCCTCGTGGCCGGGATAGCGGGCGAGGAGTTCCATCGAGCGCAGCACGGCGCCTTCGAGGGAGTCGCCGTCCAGTAGGTGTCCGATCATGGCGGCGAAGGCACCGGCCGCGTAGTAGCCGGTGGGATGGCCATGGGTGATCTGGGCGCAGCGGGCGGCGAATTCGAAGGCCCGGCGAACGGGCATGCCGGTGAGGCCGAAGGGAGCCGAGCGCATGACCGTGCCGCAGCCCTTGGAGTCGGGGTTGACCGGCCCCGGCGCTCCGAGCTCGCCGAGCTTGTCGGGGATGTGCTGGTAGCGGAGGCCGGAGACGCAGGCGTTGCCGGGGGCACGGCGGGCGTAGAGCCAGGTCTGCTGGCGCAGCCAGCCGGTGCGGTAGTGGGCGAGTTCGGCCGGCGGCGGGGGCGCGGGGTGGTTCTGGGTGTCGAGCCAGCGCAGATAGGCGTTGCGCACGAGGACGGGCCCGGCGGAGCTGATGCCGGTCTCGGTGGCGGGGCCGTAGCGGGCGTAGGCGCGGATGAGGCCTTCCGCGGTGAAGAGGGTCATCTGGGTGTCATCGGAGACCTGGCCGAGGACGACGCCGCCGACCGGCAGGAAGCCGGTGACCCCGGACGGCCCGTAGCCGTTGCGGATCGAGGCCAGCGACTGGAACTCGATCGGGTATCCCAGGGCGTCGCCTATCGCCCCGCCCAGAAGACAGCCACGGACACGGGCACGGCGGGCGACGATGTCGCCCCACGACTGACTGTTCAAGCCGGTTCCCTCACTTGATGGTTGTGCTCATGGTCATTGCGTCGATCGGTCGCGTGGTCGGAGCCTTCCGGCTCAGAAGATCCAGGCCAGGTAGAGGCTGAGCGCCGCACCACCGGCGCCGCCCAGGACCAGCCGCTTCATCCAGGCACTCGCGCGGGTTCCGGCGATCAACCGGCCCACGGCCACGGCCTGTCCCCGGCTCGGCATGATGCCGGTCGCGGCGAACGGGATTCCCAGTGCGGCGACGATCCAGCCGAGGAAGAACAGCGCGCACCAGCGCCAGATCTCGCCGAAGCCGGTGGCGAGGTAGCCGCTCACGGTCTGCTGGACGGGGATGCGGTCGCCCCGTTCGCGGTCTGCCGTGATGGTCGCCTCGTGATCGACGGTCGTTCCGTCGTCTGCGCGGAAGGTGCCGGCGCACACCGTCTTGTCGCTGTGGTGACGGCTTCCGTGGTCGATCCAGCAGCGCTCGGCCGTGAGCGTGCCGTGGCGACCGACGAGGCCCGCTGCGTGCGTCGAGTTGTACAGCGAGAAGCCGGCGCAGAGGAGCGCCAGAAAGAAGAAGAGGCCGCCGAAGAGACGCCCTTTCACACTCGGCGCGGGCATCGAGACGAACGGATCCGGCGTCCCCAGCCCTGGCTCCAGCACGGCGCTGCCACCCCCTCCACTCCGGCTGCTCCCGTGATCGCTCACCTTACTCAGACGTCGTTTCACTTGGTGAGGCGGCGGTAGCCGATGAGGGTCGCTGCTGTGCCGACGAAGGCGACGAAGTGTTCGGCCTTGCGTTCATGGCGGCGGTGCAGGCGGCGGCATCCGGCGAGCCAGGAGACCGTCAGCGCGGCCCCCGCCCGAACACCCACCCCCGCCGAAGGCGAAAACAGAAGAGGCACGGCGGCGCCACCCGAAAACGCGGGAAGCGGGGCTACGAGCCCAAAAGGCTACGAGCCCAAGACGGTGGAGAGGAACTCTCCTGTCCACGCGAGCAGCTCGCGCCCAACCACCGGCTTGCCGCCGATCTTGCCCGTCGTGGGCCGCGGCACAAGAATCTGCTGCGCGGCCGGCTTCAGCACCGTACGGGGATACAGCCGCTTGAGCCGCAGCTCCTGGGACTCGCGCAACTCCACGGGGCCGAAACGGATGTTGGCGCCCTGGAGCGTGATGTCGCAGACCCCGCAGGCGCGGGCGAGCATACGGAGGCCCGCGACCAGCAGCAGATTCTCGACGGGCTCGGGCAACTTGCCGTAGCGGTCGGTGAGTTCCTCGCGGACGGCCGCGATGTCCTCCTCCGAGGAGGCGGAGGCGATGGCGCGGTACGCCTGGAGGCGCAGCCGCTCGCCGGGGGCGTAGTCGTGCGGGACGTGCGCGTCCACCGGGAGTTCGATCTTGACCTCCAGGGGCGGTTCCTCCTCGACGCCGCCCTCCAGCGAGGCCCGGTAGTCGGCGACCGCCTCGCCGACCATGCGGACGTAGAGGTCGAAGCCGACCCCGGCGATGTGGCCGGACTGCTCGCCGCCGAGGAGGTTGCCCGCGCCGCGGATCTCCAGGTCCTTCATGGCGACGTACATTCCGGCGCCCATCTCGGTGTGCTGGGCGATGGTGGCCAGCCGCTCGTGGGCGGTCTCGGTGAGCGGCTTCTCCGGCGGGTAGAGGAAGTAGGCGTAGCCGCGCTCGCGGCCGCGGCCGACCCGGCCGCGCAGCTGGTGGAGCTGGGAGAGGCCGAAGTTGTCGCCGCGCTCGACGATCAGGGTGTTGGCGTTGGAGATGTCGATGCCCGATTCGACGATCGTCGTCGAGACCAGGACGTCGAACTTCTTCTCCCAGAAGTCGACGACGACCTGCTCCAGCTGCGATTCGCCCATCTGGCCGTGGGCGGTCTGGATGCGGGCCTCGGGGACGATCTCGCGGAGCCGGGCGGCGGCCTTGTCGATGGACTCGACCCGGTTGTGGATGTAGAAGACCTGGCCCTCGCGCAGCAGTTCACGGCGGATGGCGGCACCGATCTGCTTCTGCTCGTAGGGGCCGACGAAGGTGAGGACCGGGTGGCGCTCCTCGGGGGGCGTGGTGATCGTCGACATCTCGCGGATGCCGGTGACCGCCATCTCCAGGGTGCGGGGGATCGGCGTGGCGGACATCGTCAGCACGTCCACGTTGGCGCGGAGCTTCTTCAGCTGCTCCTTGTGCTCGACGCCGAACCGCTGTTCCTCGTCGACGATGACCAGGCCCAGGTCCTTGAACTTGGTCTCGGAGGAGAACAGCCGGTGGGTGCCGATGACGAGGTCGACCGAGCCGTCCCGGAGCCCTTCGAGCACGGCCTTGGCCTCGGTGTCGGTCTGGAAGCGGGACAGCGCGCGGACGTTGACCGGGAACTGGCCGTAGCGCTCGGTGAACGTGCCGTGGTGCTGCTGGACGAGGAGGGTGGTCGGGACGAGGACGGCGACCTGCTTGCCGTCCTGGACGGCCTTGAAGGCGGCGCGGACCGCGATCTCGGTCTTGCCGTAGCCGACGTCGCCGCAGATCAGCCGGTCCATCGGCACCGACTTCTCCATGTCCTCCTTGACCTCGGCGATGGTGGTGAGCTGATCGGGCGTCTCCGCGTACGGGAAGGCGTCCTCCAGTTCGCGCTGCCAGGGGGTGTCCGGGCCGAAGGTGTGGCCGGGCGCCGCCATCCGCGCGGAGTACAGCTTGATGAGGTCGGCGGCGATCTCCTTGACGGCCTTCTTGGCGCGCGCCTTGGTCTTGGTCCAGTCGGCGCCGCCCAGGCGGTGCAGGGTCGGGGCCTCACCGCCGACGTACTTGGTGACCTGCTCCAGCTGGTCGGTGGGGATGTAGAGCCGGTCGCCGGGCTGGCCGCGCTTGGCCGGCGCGTACTCGACGAGGAGGTATTCGCGGGTGGCGCCCTGGACCGTGCGCTGCACCATCTCGATGTAGCGGCCGACGCCGTGCTGCTCGTGGACGATGAAGTCGCCGGCCTGGAGGGTGAGCGGGTCGATGGTCTTGCGGCGGCGGGCCGGCATCCGGGCCGCGTCCTTGCCGGCCGCCTTCTGGCCCGACAGGTCGGTCTCGGTGAGGACGGCGAGCTTGAGCGACGGGTCGATGAAGCCGTTGTCGAGGGAGCCGCAGGTGACGTGGACGACGGCCGGGGAGATCGCGTCCAGGTCGGCGTCCAGGCGGGCGGCGATGCCCTCGCCGCCGAGGACCTCGACCGTGCGGGCCGCCGGGCCGTGCGCCTCGGTGAGGAACACCGTGCGCCAGCCGTCCGCCAGCCACTGCTTGGTGTCGGCCAGCGCCCGCTGGGTGTCGCCGCGGTAGGTGTCGGGGGCGTGCATACCCAGCTTGAGGGTGTCGCCGTCCTCGGCGGCCAGGTCCTCATCGGCGGCGAACGGCGAGACCGACCACCACATCATGCCCAGCTCGCGGGCCCGGTCGCGGACATCGGCGATGCCCCACAGGGAGGCCGCGCCCACATCGATGGGGGCCGCTCCCCCGCCCGCCCGTCGCCCACCACCACCCGTTACGGAACGGACTTCGTCCGTGCTGGACATCGCGGCGGCCGCCCAGGACGCCTGAAGGAACTCCTGGCTCGTCGCCACGAGGTCGGCGGCCCGGGTCCGCACCCGCTCCGGGTCGCACACCACGGCCATCGAGCCCTTGGGCAGCACGTCGAGCAGCAGCTCCATGTCGTCCACCAGGACCGGAGCCAGCGACTCCATGCCCTCGACGGCGATCCCCTCGGCGATCTTGCCGAGGAGTTCGCCCAGCTCGGGATGGTGCTCGGCGAGCGTCGCGGCCCGCTCCCGCACCTCGTCCGTCAGCAGCAGCTCCCGGCACGGCGGCGCCCACAGCCCGTGCTCGGCGACCTCCAGGGACCGCTGGTCGGCGACCTTGAAGTAGCGGATCTCCTCGACGTCGTCGCCCCAGAACTCGACCCGGAGGGGGTGCTCCTCGGTGGGCGGGAAGACGTCCAGGATGCCGCCGCGGACCGCGAACTCGCCGCGCTTCTCGACCAGCTCGACCCGGGAGTAGGCGGCCGCCGCCAGACCGTCGACGATCTCTTCGAGGTCGGCGGTCTGGCCCGTGCGCAGACTGACCGGCTCCAGGTCACCCAGGCCCTTGACCTGCGGCTGGAGCACCGAGCGGATGGGGGCGACGACGACCGAGACCGGGCCGGCGGTGGGGTCGTCCGGGCGCGGGTGGGCAAGCCGGCGCAGCACCGCGAGGCGCCGGCCGACGGTGTCCGAGCGCGGCGAGAGCCGCTCGTGCGGCAGCGTCTCCCAGGACGGGAACTCCACGACCGAGTTCTCCTCGCCGGCCGGCATCAGGCTGCGCAGGGCGGCGGCCAGGTCCTCGGCCTCGCGGCCGGTGGCGGTCACCGCGAGCACCGGGCGGCCGGCCTGCCGGGCGAGCGCGGCGACCGCGAACGGCCGGGCGGCCGGCGGTCCGACCAGATCCACCCGGTGGCGATGGCCCTCGGTCGCGGCCTGCACCGCTTCGGCGAGCGCCGGGTCCCGTACGACGGCGTCGAGCAGACCAGTCAGGCTCATGAAAAGGTTTCCGTCCCAGCGAGGCGAACAACGCAGCAGCCCGACACGTCTCACGGGCCGGGGTTGCCAAGCGTACGCCCGCCCACCGACAGGCCGGGCCGGAAGACCGGGACGGCGCCTTTCCGCCCCGGTGGCCGCCGGATTCCCGGTTCCGCACCATCCGCTCCCGTGGAAGGGTGCGCCGTACAAGGACCTCAGAAGGGGGCACGGTGAGCGGAAGCACGCGACGGACCGGGGACAGTGGCACGCTGCGGGCGGCGGGCCCGCCGCCGCGTCCCGTCGTCGCCGCCCTGATGCTCGGGATGGCGCTGGCCGCGCTCGACTCGACGATCCTCGCCACCGCCGTCCCGCAGATCGTCGGCGACCTCGGCGGCTTCGCGGTCTTCTCCTGGCTGTTCTCCGGCTACCTGCTGGCCGTCACCGTCACTCTGCCGGTCTACGGCAAGCTCTCCGACACCTTCGGCCGCAAACCCATCCTGATCACCGGCATCGTGCTCTTCCTCGCCGGGTCGCTGGCCTGCGCCGGCGCCTGGGACATGGGGTCGCTGATCGCCTTCCGCGTGGTGCAGGGCCTGGGCGGCGGCGCCCTCCAGGGCACCGTCCAGACCATCGCCGCCGACCTCTACCCGATGAAGGAACGCCCCAAGATCCAGGCCAGGATCTCCAGCGTCTGGGCCACCTGCGCGGTCGCCGGGCCCGCGCTGGGCGGGCTGCTCGCCACCTGGGCCGACTGGCGGTGGATCTTCCTGATCAACCTGCCGGTGGGCGGGCTCGCCCTGTGGCTGATCGGGCGGCACTTCACCGAGCCGCAGCGGGAGCGGCCGGTCCCCGGCGCCCGCCCCCGGGTGGACTGGCCCGGCGCGCTGGCGATCTTCGCCTGTGGCGGGCTGCTGCTGACCGCCCTGGTCCAGGGCGGGGTGGCCTGGGCCTGGCTCTCCACCCCGTCCCTGTTGCTGCTGGCCGGCAGCGCGGGGTGCGCGGCGCTCACCGTCCTCATCGAGCGCCGGGCCGCGGAGCCGATCATTCCGGGCTGGGTCTGGCGCCGCCGCACCATCTCCGCCGTCAATCTCGCCCTGGGCGCCCTGGGCCTGCTGATGGTCGCCCCGACGGTGTTCCTGCCCACCTACGCACAGTCGGTACTGGGCCTGAGCCCGACCGCGGCCGGCTTCGTGCTGTCCGTGATGACGCTGAGCTGGCCGGTCTCGGCCGCCCTCAGCAGCCATGTCTACAACCGGGTCGGCATCCGCACCTGCGCCCTGCTCGGCATGGGCGGGGCCGGTCTGGTCCTGCTCGCCTTCCCGCTGCTGCCCTACCCGGGCGCGGCCTGGCAGCCCGCGCTGCTCATGCTGGCGCTCGGCGCGGCGCTCGGCCTCTTCCAGCTCCCGCTGATCATCGGCGTGCAGTCGTCCGTCGGCTATACGGAGCGCGGCACCGCCACCGCCTCCGTACTCTTCTGCCGCCAGGTCGGCCAGTCCGTCGGCGCCGCGCTCTTCGGCGCCCTCGCCAACGCCACCCTCAACGACCGTCTCGCGCACGCCCCTTCGGACCTCCGCCCCGGCCTGCCCGGCGACCTCGACGCGGTCTCGCACGCGCTGGCGCACGCCGGCGGCCTCACGGCCCGCGCCACCGACTACCTCCGCCGGGCCGTCGACACCACCGTCGACCATGTCTACGCCGGCGCCGCCGCGGCCGCCGGACTCGCGCTGCTCGCCCTGCTGCTGGCGCCCCGGCGCTTCCCGGTGCACACGGACACCCCGGTGCCTACGGACGCCCCGGTGCGGACGGAGACCGCGGCGCATGCGGAGACCGGTGGCGCGGGCAGCGGCGGTACGGACAGCAGCGGTGCGGACACCGGCGGCGCCGACCGCCGCGAGGACGGGCCGCGCGGGGCGTGACCGGGAGGCCGGCGCCCGGGGCGGCGGGGCGGCCGTACGGCCCGGCGGCCCCGTTCAGGCGCCCGCGCCGCCGGCCGCGCGGGGCAGTTGCGTCTCCAGGGTGTCCTCCGCGTCGGGACCCTCGGCGTCGCCGCCGGACTCCTGGCGGGCGTCGCCCGTCCCCGCGCCCTCGCCGTCGTCCCCGTCCGGCACCGGTGCCTTCCCGGTGAGCGCGGCCAGGCTGTTGCGTACATGGGTCATATGGGTGCGGACCTCTTCGCCCTCCGCCTCGTGCTCCCGCAGGACGCGTGCCGTGGTGCGCTCGATGCGCTCCACCTCGGCCCGGGCCTGGGCCAGCAGGCCGGCGGCGCGGTCCTCGGCGTCCTCCTGACGGTGCCGGGCGGCCTCCTCGGCCTCCGCGTACAGCCGCTCGCTGTCCGCACGGGCGGCCTTCCCGCGGGCGTCCAGCTCCGCGACCAGCCGGTCCGTCGCCGCCTCCTGCTCCGCGATCTCCCGCCCGGCCGCGTCCCACTCCTCGGCCTGCCGCTGCTCCTGGTCCTGCAGCAGCTGCGCGGTGCGCCGGCGCACCTCCGCCAGCTCCCCGGCCGCCTCCTCGCGCAGCTTCGCGTCCTCCTCGGCGGCCACCGCGACGAGTTCGGCGGCCTCACCCCGCGCCGCCTCCACCGTGCGCCGGGCCAGCGTCTCCGCCTCCTCGCGCCGCGCGTGCGCCAACTTGCCGGCCGCCTCCCGGATCTCGTCGGCATGGGCCGCGGCCGCCTCCCGCAGCTGCTCGTCCGCCTGCTCCGCCTCGGCCCGCAGCCGCGCCGCCTCCGACTCCGCGGTGGTCAGGATCAGCCGTGCCTCGCTGCCGAGCGAGACATAGGTCTGCGGCGGCAACTGCGCCACCTGCGCCCGCAGTTCCGCGAGCTCGGCCTCCATCTCGTTGGACAGGACCGTGAGCCGTGCGGCGCGCTCCCAGCAGGAGTCGCGGTCGACCGAGAGCCCCTCGACGCGGCGGTCCACATCCTCCGGCCGGTAGCCGCGCCCTCGTACGGTCTCGAACCCGTGAGGCGACACCGATGCACTCATCCCTCAAGCCCCTCTCCGCCGCGCGCGGCCGCCGTACGGCCCGCGGCCCTGCGCGCCTTTCACATGGTTGTGTACGGCACTGTGCGGTTACGCGTATTTCCCTGGGAATCGGCGCGAGATCTCACCCTCGCACCACTTCACCCCATCCACCCCCCAGGATGCGTTATTTGCTGTCGGAAGTCGGAATCCGTTCGTCGTGGCGCAGCGCCTGGAACAACTGCCTCGCCCCGTTCTCGTCCCACGGAAGCACCGATCCCACACCACTGATCATCACTCCGGGACGGTTCACCGGAACCGTCGTCGCCGTACCGCCGCCCCCGGCTATCTGCTTCATCGACCAGCCCATGTCCAGCAGCCGTCCCACATCCGCGCCGTCGTCCACCACCAGCGCCGCCAGCGAGGCGTCCAGCACCCGCCGCAGCCGGCCCGGGTCGAGGAACACCGACGGGGCGGTCATCTCGTCCGCCACCGCACCGAGCAGCTGCCGCTGACGCTTCACCCGTCCGAGGTCCCCCTCCGGGTCGGCATACCGGGCCCGGACGAACGCCAGTGCCTCGGCACCGTTCATCACCTGGCAGCCGGCCGGGAAGTCCGCACCCGACTTCTCGTCCTTCAACGGCGCGTCCAGACACAGCCGCACCCCGTCCAGCGCGTCCACGACCCGCACGAACCCCAGGAAGTTCACCTCGGCATAGCGGTCGATCCGCAGCCCGGTCGCCTGTTCCACCGTTCGGGTGAGCAGCTGCGGACCGCCGTCCGCATACGCCTCGTTGATCTTCCGGCTGCCGTGGCCCGGTATCGGGACGTAGCTGTCGCGCGGCAGGCTGACCAGCGTGGGGCCGTTCTCCCCGGAGTGCAGCACCATGATCGTGTCGGTGTTCTGCACCTGGTTGTTGCCGACGTGCAGCTCCGCGCGCTGCTCCGGGGTCAGCGCGGTACGGCTGTCGGTGCCGACCAGCAGCCAGTTGGTGCCCTTGCCCGCGGGCGGCCGCCCCGGGTAGTCGCCCAGCGCGGCCACGTGCTGGAGCTGCCGCCCCGCCGAGACGTACAGCCAGGCGCCGCCCGCGCACACCAGGGCGACCAGCACCAGCAGCGGCACCAGAATCCAGGTGAGCCACGCCCGCCGCCGCCCGCGCGGCCGCGGCCGGCGCGGCGGAACGCCCCGCTGCCCGCGGTGCCACCACCGCGGGCGCCCGGCCCGGTACAGCGTCGTGGACGATGCCTGCGACAACGGGGGTATCGGACGGCCCATATACGCATGGTCGGCGCGCCCGGCCCGTCCCGCAGGTCGAGCGCCCCGGCCCCAGGCGGCGGCGAAACCCGCCGCCACCCCTCTGACCTGCGACTACAGCAGCCCGTCCCACATCTGCTCAAGCAGCACCGACCACCACGTCTCCGGCGAACCCAGCGCCGGCGGGTCCAGCGCGACCAGCTGCGCCTGGAAGTCGACGGTCCAGCGGCCCGCCTGCTCGGGCGTCAGCCCGTACCGCAGCCGCCACATCCGCCCCAGCATCGCCAGACAGCGCGTGAACTCCGGCAGCCCCGAGTTCACGAACTGCGGCGTCACCGGCGCACCGCCCGGCCCGGCCTCCATGGGCAGCGCCACGATGTGCGCGGTCCCGTACTGCACACACAGCTGACGGCCGAAGTCGTTGCCCATCACCAGATACGAACCGGCGTCCGCGGCCGGCTGCACCATCCGCTCCGCCGCCAGCTCCGCCAGCGTCGGCACCGGGCGGTGCGGCTGCGCCTGCGCCCAGAAGAACGGCCCGAAGTCGACCGGCAGCCCGGCCCACACCAGCATCTGCGCCACCACATCGGGCACGCCCTGCCGGGAGACCGCCCGCTGGTCGAAACGGAACAGGGCCTGCGGGCCGAACGCCTGCTCCAGCTCCTGCCCGATCATCTGCGGAGGCACCGGCGGCACCGGCTGCACCTGCGACGGGTGCGGCAACGGCACCCGCACCGGCGCCGGCCGCGCCGGACCGTCCGCGACCTGGTGCAACTCGCCCTGGTGCTCGACGAGATGCCGTACGCCCTGCTGCCGCGAGGCGTGGTCCCGGCCGTAGGCGGCGGTGTGGCTGATCCGCACCTGCGGCCAGTTCTCCCGGATCATCCGGGCGCAGTAGCCGCCCGGCAGATCGCAGCACTCCAGCTCGGTGTGCAGCTCCAGCACCTGCTGCGGCGGGACGTTCATCCCGCGCAGCTCGTGCAGCAGCTGCCACTCCGGGTGCGGTGTACCGGGCGCCGAACGGCGCACGATCTTCTGCTCCGAGCCGTCGGGCGCGCGGTAGCTCAGCACGGCCATGTAGCCGGGTCCGACCGTCGGCTGCCCGGCGGGCGCCTGCGGATAGCCGTACGCGCCCGCACCACCGGGGCCCGGCGCACCGGGCGGACCCTGCGGAGGGCCGGGCGGCGCCTGCTGAGGGCCGGGAGGTGGCGCGGGCGGCGGCGTGGGGCCGGCCGACGGCGGGACACCGGGGCCACCGGCGGCAGCGCCCGGCCCGCCGGGACCGGCCGCCTGCACGGCCGCACCGTCGGCGAGCATCGTCGCCGCGGCGTGCACGCCACCGGCGGCGGGACCGCCCGTGGCGGGCGGCGGAGGCGGCGGGGGCGGACCGCCCTGGCCGCCGGAGCTCCGGCCGTCGCCGGGCTTGCCGGGCGGGCCGGGCGGCCGGGGCGCGTTCGGCACACCGGGCGGCGAGGGCGGGGGCGGCACACCGGGGCCACCGGCGGCAGCGCCCGGCCCGCCGGCACCGCCGAGACCGGCCGCCTGCACGGCCGCACCGTCGGCGAGCATCGTCGCCGCGGCATGCACGCCACCGGCGCCGGGACCGCCTGCCGCGGGCGCACCCGCGCCCCCGGAGCCCGGCGCACCGGGCCCGCCGGAACCGCCCGACGCCTCCGCACCGCCCGTTCCGTCCACCGCGCTGAGATCCACCGCGTCCGCGTCCAGCTGCGAGACCATCTGCGTCGGTACGTAACCACCGGCCGGCACCCCGGGCGCACCGGGGCCCGGCGCCGAGGGCCCGCCGGGCGGGCGCACACCGTCCGTGCCGCCGTCCACGGCCTGCGCCGCTTCCGGCTGCGCGGCGTCACGGCCGGCCCCGGGGGGACCGGGAGGCGCAGGAGGGCCGGGCGGACCGGGTGCGGCGGGCGGCGGGGGCGGGCCCGCGGCGGCGTTGCCGGGCAGCGACGAGCCGTCGGCCAGCATCGTCGCCGCGGCATGCACACCGCCGCCGGCGGGCGGGGCGGGCGGCCCTCCCGCGGGCGCGCCGGCACCCGGCGGGGGCGGCACATCGGTGACCGGCGGACCGGACGGCGGCGGCAGGTCCGGCAGCCCGGCGGCGGGCGGCGGCACGGACGGCATCGGCGGCGGCAGCGGAGCGCCGCCGGGCCGGGCACCGCCCTCCGGCAGATCCAGCGCCGGTGCGACCTGCGTACGCGGCAACTGGCTGCCGCCCTGGAGGAGTTCGGTCTTGGCCTCCGGCCGGGCCCGCGGCGCCGCCGGCTCCTCGCCCTGCTCCTCGAAACCGGCCAGCGGCGGCGCGAACACCGTCGCGGGCAGCCCCACCGAACGGTCACCCCCCGCACCGGAGGTGGTGTCCGCGTCGGCCCACGCCCCCGGCGCACCGGGCACACCGGCACCCGCTCCCGGGCCGGCCTCCGCCGCCTGCGCGGCCCCGCCGTCCGTACCGTTGACGCTCACCTCGGCCCAGGCGTCCGACGCCGACTGCGCGGGGGCCGGACCAGGCGCGGGCGCAGGGGCGGGCGCGGGAGCAGGGGCAGGGGCGGGCGCCGGGGTGGCCGCGCCCTGCGCGCTGCCCGCCGTACTCCCCGCCGCGCCCTGCTGCTCCGCGAGGCGCCTGGCGTCCGCCGCCTCCTGAAGCCACTCCGGCGGCGTCAGCAGGAAGGAGGTGGCCTCCAGATCGATCCGCTGCGGCGGCGCCTCGGCCGCGCCGTGCCCGGCGTCCACCGGAGCGCCGTACGCCTCCTCGAAGCGCCGGATCACCTCACCCACCGGCAGCCCCGGCCACAGCGTCGTCTCCCCGCTGTCCCGCGCGATCACCAGCCGGGCCCGGCCGCCATCCGTCGTCGGACCACCCTCCCGGTCCTCGGCCCAGGCCACGAAGCCCAGATCGAACTCCCGCACCCGCACCTCACGGTGCAGCGCCGGCGGCACCTCGCCGTTCACCCACCGCTCGGCCCGCTCCTGCGCCTGCGCGAACGTCACCACCGCGCTCAACCCCCCACCGCGACCGCGTACGCGAAGCCACCGTCGACCATCAGATCCGCCACCGTCTCCAGCTCGGGCGGATTGCCCGCCAGCCGCTGGAGGAAGTCATCGAAGTCCGCACCGCACGGCAACAGCAGCCGCTCGACCCGCTCCTGCACCGTCCACCCGTCCTGGTCCCGCGCATCGTCGTACGGGCAGAACCACACCGAGCCGAGCGCCTCGCCGCGCACCTTCACCGCGACCACACCGCCCTGCACGAACGCCACGCCCAGATAGTCCTTGGTGAAGTGGTCCCGCAGACACTTGTTCACATAGAGCAGATCGTTGACCGCCGCGTCATCGCGCACCGTGAAGAACGGCTGGTCGACCAGCAGCCCCAACTCCGCGTCCAGCGCCGCCCCCACCGGCGCACAGCCGCCCGCCGCCTTCAGGAACGACCGGTACGCGCCCGGCAGCCGGTAACCCAGCGCCTCCTCGGCCTGCGCCAACTGCTCCTCGCCCACCGACAGATCGCGGTGCGGCAGCCCGAAGTGCGCCGGCCGGGTCTCCTGCAACGGCCGGGTGCCGCGCTTGTCGTGCGCCACGGCAGCCGTCGCCAGCCCGCCGTGATGCCGCAGCAGCGCCTTCACCTCGACCGGGATGAGCTCCATCCGCCGGGTACCGGCCACGTGATGCCAGGTCCAGCCGTGCGGTGTCGCCACGGCCGGCACGTCTATCCAGAGCTCGTGCCCCTGCGCGTGCAGGGCCGCGTTCGCCGACACATAGTCCGTCAGCCGCAGTTCATCGACGCCGAAACCCTCCGGCGGCTCGGCGATCTCGGCCGCCGCGCGCGCGTAGGGGGAGAACTCCGGGAAGCCCCGTTCGTCCATCCGCACCCCGGCGGGGTACCGTGCGGCACGGACCGGATCCGGAAAATGCACGACCTGCCCGGCATAGGCCGAATTCGGTGGCACGGCACCTCCCGCCGCACGGGGGCCGGGGTGTGCCCCCAGCCCTTGCCGACCTGTCGTCATCGCGCTTGCCCCCTGGCTGAAGCTGGCTTTGAGAGCACAGCCTAAGCCGTACCGCCACGCCCTCCCCCTCCCCCGTCCCCTCCTCACACCCCCCGCCCGTCAGCCCCGCGACACACCGACGTCACCCACCGCCGCACCACCTCCGAGCCCCCGCGCACCACCCCGCCCACCTGCCCCGTTACCGTGCGACCGACGCCCCGTCAGGTCGCCGTGAGATCACCGACGGCCCGCCCGACTACCGCAACACCCAGCACATTTGGCAGTCTGACCATCCCCCACCTACGGCGGGGGGACCCCCAGCAACACGGGGATTCGGGGAGGGAAAGCACCACCATGAGCACCACTGCACGCCACCACAACTCAGCCGCCGGCGACCCCCGCATCGGCTGGAGCGGCCCCGCCGACGCCCATCGCGCACCCGCCCTCCACCACCGCCGCGACGGCATCCTCCCCACCATCGGCGCCGCCTTGTCAGTACGCGGACAAACCCTCACCTGTACCGCCGGCAAGGCAGAACAGCCCCCCGCCCTGCACCCCCTCGTCCAGGACTTCCTCGACACCCTCGCCACCGCACAGCGCGAACGTTTCACCGGACGCTGCCCCGAAGCCGTCCTGCTCTCCCGGCACCTCACCGCCGTCGAGGCCAACCGCGGCAAACGCGCCTCCCGCAAACCCCTCACCAACGGCGAAGCCCGCCGCTCCCTCAAACACTCCAAACTCACCGCCCGCCACATCCGCGAGGACGGCGACCCCCAGCACGGCAGCTACGCCCCGCCCTGCCGCTCCTGCGACGCCCTCCTCGCCCACTTCGGCGTCATGCCCATCAGCGGCACCACGCCCACAGGAAGCTGACCACCACCATGCCGCCCACCACCCCCGGCCCCCGCACCCCCGCCCACGACCGGACCGACCCGACCCGCTTCCCCGCCGCCGTCGACGTCGCCCTCCAGGAAGCCGGCTGGGAACCCGGCCGCTGGGACATAAAACAGGCCGAACACTGGGCCGACACCCTCCGCGCCCACACCTCCCCCGCCGGCCACCGCCACACCGTCTTCGCCGCCGCCGTCGAGGCCTGGGCCGAATTCGGCGGACTGCACATCGCCGGGCCCGGACCCGGCCGCCACATCGCCCCCACCCCCTTCACCATCGACCCGCTGCACGGACTGCACCTCGCCCGCACCCTCGGGGACCTCGGCCGCGCCCTGGAAATCGACGTGGCCCCGCTCGGCCGGGAAGAACTCACCGACCACGACGGGGCCACCTTCAGCCAAGCCGCCCTCGCCATTGATGCCGAGGGGCGGGTCTACAGCATCGATCACACCGGGGACTGGTATCTCGGGGGCGATATCGACAGTGCGTTGGGGACGTTGGTGCTGGGGACTCGGCCCGTGCGGTTGGGACTCGCGGCGAACGTTGCCGACTGAGCCGCCGTGGCTCGTCCGTTGTCCTTTTCGCCTTCGGCGGGGGTGTGGGGTCGGGCGGGGGCCGCTCTGCTGTGCGGTGCGTGCCGGGTGTGGGCGTTCGGACGGCGACCCCCGCCCGGTGGGGGGGAGATGTCCAGGCGCCGTGGGGATGAGCCCGGGTCGGGGCGTGCAGGGCTCATTGCCCGGCGGTACGGGTGGTGTCCGGTCCCGTTTGGGAGTCAGTCCCGTTTGGGGGTCAGTCCCGTTCAGCGGGCGACGGGAGGACGGCCGGGCGACGGCAAGACGGCTGAGACGCGGAAGCCGCCGGAGTCCGTCGGGCCCGAGACGAAGGCGCCGCCCAGGGCCGTTACCCGTTCGCGCATGCCCACCAGGCCGTTGCCGCCGCTCGGCAGGCCCGCGTCGGCCGCGCCGCCCTCGGACGGGCCGTTCTCCACCTGCACCGCCAGCTCGCCGTCACGGTGCGCCAGCCGCACCCGCGCCCGTGCGCCCGGCGCATGCTTGTGCACATTGGTGAGCGCCTCCTGCACCACCCGGTAGGCGGTCCGCTCCACCCGCGGCGGATACTGCCGCCCGGCAGCGGACGGGTCCCCCTCGGACACCCCGTCCACCGTCAGCTCGACGCTCATCCCGGCCGCCCGCGACTGGCCCACCAGGTCCGCCAGCTCCGCCAGATGGGGCCCCTCGGCATCCGCGTCCCGGGCCGCCGGCACCGACTCCCCGCCAGACGGACGAGTGTCCTCCGGCTTTCCCGCGCTCCCGCCCGCGGACGGCACCGACGGCCGGGACTGCGCCGTCGCCTTCGCGCCGGCCCGCGAGGCCACCGCCGCCAGCCGCTCCGGGGCCGCCGGCACCGCGTCACCCCGCGCCGCCGCCGCGTCGGCCGTACGCAGCACCCCCAGCATCTCCCGCAGCTCCGTCAGCGCCTGCCGCCCCATGTCGCCGACCAGCCCGGCGTTCTTCGACGCCTTCTCCGGGTCCTTCAGCGCCACCGCCTGCAGCGCCGCCGCATGCACCACCATCAGACTCACCCGGTGCGCGACCACGTCGTGCATCTCCCGCGCGATCCGCGTCCGCTCCTCGTTACGGGCCCACTCCGCCCGCTCCTCGGCCCGGTCCGCCAGCAACGACAGCTCGCGCTCCAGACCGTCCGCCCGCTCCCGCAGGCTCTCCACGAGCCGCCGGCGGGCCCCCACATACAGCCCCCACAGCACCGGCGGCGCCGTCAGCACCAGCCCCAGCGCCAGCGACATCGCCGGCACCAGCCACATCGGCGGCTGGAAGTCCTCCTGCGCCGCCACGTCCTGCCGCAGGCTGAGGAACGTCGTCACCAGCGTCCCCACCGCCGTCATCCCCGCCAGCAACGCGATGATCCGGCGCGGCACATCCGACGCGGCGAGCGTGTACAGGCCCACCGTGCTCAGCAGGCCACCCATCACCGCCGGAGTCACCGCGATCGAGACCAGCACCACCAGCACCGGCCGGCGCCGGCGCAACAGCAGCACCGGACCCACCAGCAGACCGAGCAGCACCCCGACCCACTCCGGCAGCTGCGCCCCCGCGGCGAACCGTGCCCCCTCGAACACACACTCCACCGTGGAAGCCGCCGCCAGAACCACGTCCAGCACGGCGCTCCGCCGCCGGGCCCACCACCACGGCCCACTCACCGGCGCACCCCGCGCGCCGACACTTTCGCTTGCCCCCGTTGCGGTCATACCGACCAGCCTACGGGCGCCCGCTCCCGATTCCCCGACCCGTTACCGGCCCCGGACCGGAGCCGTTACCAGCCCTCACCACCGGTTATCACTCGAACTGTTGAATCGCCCACATTTTCGACACCGCCTGCCTCCCGCACCCGACACCCTGGCGATCCACACGACCGCCGACGTGGAGGCGGCCGAGCGCTACCGGGCCGGCCTCGTCGGCGTGGACGTCGCCGCGCTCCAGAAGACCACGCTCAAGAAACACAACGCCAAGACCACGCGCAAGAACGTCGGGGCGGGCTACCGCGGTTGCCTGGTGATCCGGGTGCTACAAAGTGCAGAGCCATACCGTCGCATCGAAGGCTGGTGGTACGGCATAGTGTTGGGTGCCAAGCGGCCAGACTGACGCGATGTCCGGTCTAAACCGCTTCACTATCCCCTGTGGTGTAATTGGCAGCACTGAGGCTTTTGGTGCCTTATGTCCGGGTTCGAGTCCTGGCAGGGGAGCACACACACAACGGGCGAATTTCCGGGTCCTGACCACCACGTCAGGACCCGCCCGCGTTTCGGCTGCAATACGCACCGGTATCCTTCGGATGACCACCACCCGAAGTAGCCAAGAAGCCGAAGGGCATCCCCGTGAGCGCCAACCGCCCGGCAGCCGTCGTCGTTCTCGCAGCGGGTGAGGGCACCCGCATGAAGTCGGCCACCCCGAAGGTCCTGCACACCCTCTGCGGCCGGTCCCTCGTCGGACATGTCGTCGCCGCCTCCCGTGAGCTGGACCCCGAGCAGCTCGTCGTGGTCGTCGGCCACGCCCGTGAGCAGGTGCAGGCGCACCTCTCCGAGGTCGACCCCGCCGTGCGCACCGCGGTGCAGCACGAGCAGAACGGCACCGGTCACGCGGTGCGTACGGCTCTGGAGGAGCTGAGCCGGAGCGGCGTGGCCGTGGACGGCACGGTGATCGTCGTCTGTGGTGACACCCCGCTGCTGACCGGTGAGACGCTCCGGCTGCTCGGTGACACGCATGCCGCGGACGGCAATGCGGTCACGGTGCTGTCGGCGGAGGTCCCGGATGCGACGGGGTACGGGCGCATCGTGCGGGAGGAGAGCTCGGGCGCGGTGACCGCGATCGTCGAGCACAAGGACGCGAGTGTGGCGCAGCGGGCGATCCGGGAGATCAATTCCGGGGTGTTCGCTTTTGACGGCCGGCTGCTGGTCGATGCGCTGGGCAAGGTGCGTACGGACAACAGTCAGGGCGAGGAGTACCTGACGGATGTGCTGGGGATCGTGCGCGAGGCCGGGCACCGGGTCGGTGCGGCGGTGGCCGGTGATCACCGGGAGATTCTGGGGATCAACAACCGGGTGCAGCTGGCGGAGGCGCGGCGGCTGCTGAACGAGCGGTTGCTGGAGCGGGCGATGCTGGCCGGTGTGACGGTGGTGGATCCGGCGTCGACGTGGGTGGATGTGTCGGTGACGTTCGAGGCGGACGCGACGGTGCATCCGGGGACGCAGCTGATGGGTGCCACGCATATTGCGGCGGGTGCCGAGGTGGGTCCGCATTCGCGGTTGTCGGATACGTCGGTGGGTGCGGGCGCGGTGGCGTCGTTCACGGTGGCCGACGGTGCGCGCATTGGTGAGGGCGCGAATGTCGGGCCTTATGCGTATCTGCGTCCGGGGACGGATCTTGGTCCGAAGTCGAAGGCCGGTACGTATGTGGAGATGAAGAACGCGTCGATCGGTGCGGGGACGAAGGTGCCGCATCTTTCGTATGTGGGGGATGCGACTATTGGTGAGTTCACCAATATCGGTGCGGCGAGTGTCTTTGTGAACTACGACGGTGAGGCGAAGCACCACACGACGGTCGGGTCGCATTGCAAGACGGGGTCGGACAACATGTTTGTGGCTCCGGTCACGATCGGGGACGGCGCTTATACGGCGGCGGGCTCGGTTATCACCAAGGATGTGCCCCCGGGTTCGCTGGCGGTCGCGCGTGGCCAGCAGCGGAATATCGAGGGTTGGGTCGCGCGCAAGCGGCCCGGAAGTGCTGCCGCGCAGGCGGCTTCGGCTGCTCGCCGGGAGTCCGAGGGCGAGCGTTGATCGTGCAGAGGGTGCGCCGTGCGGGGCGTACCGTGATGAGCGCACGCAAACTGTGATTCGAGGAGATTTGCTGTGACCGGGATCAAGACGACCGGCGAGAAGAAGCTGATGCTCTTCTCCGGCCGCGCCCACCCCGAGCTGGCGGAGGAGGTCGCACACCAGCTGGGTGTGGGCCTGGTCCCGACGAAGGCTTTCGACTTCGCCAACGGTGAGATCTATGTCCGCTATCAGGAGTCGGCGCGTGGCGCGGATTGCTTTTTGATTCAGAGCCACACGGCTCCGATCAATAAGTGGATCATGGAACAGCTCATCATGATCGATGCGTTGAAGCGGGCGTCGGCCCGGAGCATCACGGTGATCGTGCCGTTCTACGGTTATGCACGGCAGGACAAGAAGCACCGTGGCCGTGAGCCGATTTCGGCGCGGCTGATCGCGGATCTGATGAAGACCGCGGGTGCGGACCGTGTGGTGACGGTCGATCTGCACACGGACCAGATCATGGGCTTCTTCGACGGCCCGGTGGATCACCTTTTCGCGCTGCCGGTGCTTGCGGATTACGTGGGCGCGAAGGTGGACCGCGAGAAGCTGACGGTGGTGTCGCCGGACGCGGGCCGGGTGCGGGTGGCGGACCGCTGGTGTGACCGTCTGGGTGCGCCGCTGGCGATCGTGCACAAGCGGCGTGACAAGGACGTGGCGAATCAGGTCACGGTGCACGAGGTCGTCGGTGATGTGAAGGACCGGGTGTGTGTCCTGGTCGACGACATGATCGACACGGGTGGCACGATCTGCGCGGCGGCGGACGCCCTGTTCGCGAATGGCGCGTCGGATGTGATCGTGACGGCGACGCACGGTGTGCTGTCGGGTCCGGCGGCGGACCGGCTGAAGAATTCGAAGGTCAGCGAGTTCGTGTTCACGAATACGCTGCCGACGCCTTCGGAGCTGGAACTGGACAAGATCACGGTGCTGTCGATGGCGCCGACGATTGCCCGGGCGATCCGTGAGGTGTTCGAGGACGGTTCGGTGACGAGCCTCTTCGAGGAGCAGTGAGGTAGCTCCGCACTGATCGACTTTGGGGCGGCCTTCCGGCCGGGTAGACTCGTGGAGTTGCTCGGCGAGGGAGGCCGCCCTTTTGTGGTGGCTGTCCGTTATCGACGCGCTCTTCGTAGCAGGTCTGTCGTGGGCCGGGTAACGCCCACCAGATGTTTTCTGAGTTACGAGGAGTGCAGTCATGGCTGAGGTCAAGCTCGACGCCCAGGTCCGTACCGACTTCGGTAAGGGTGCCGCCCGTCGTGCGCGCCGCGCGGACCTGGTTCCCGCGGTCATCTACGGTCACGGCGCGGAGCCGAAGCACGTGGCGATCAACAACCACGCGCTGATGATGGCCCTGAAGACGCCGAACGCGCTGATCCGTCTGGAGTTCGACGGCAAGAGCGAGCTGGTCATCCCCAAGGCCGTGCAGCGTGAGGCGATCCGCCAGTTCCTGGTGCACGTGGACTTCCTGGCCGTGAAGAAGGGCGAGAAGGTCAACGTCGAGCTGCCGATCCACACCGAGGGCGAGCTGGCCCCGGGCGGCAACCTGCTCGAGTACGTGCTGAACACCCTGCCGGTCGAGGCCGAGGCCACCCACATCCCGGAGTCGGTCACGGTCTCCGTGGCGGGTCTGGACGCCGGTCACTCGGTGCACGCCAAGGACATCACGCTGCCGACCGGTGTGTCGCTGGCCGTTGAGGACGACGCCGTGGTGCTGCAGGTCGTGGCGGCGCAGGCGGAGGCTCCGGCCGAGGAGGCCGCCGAGGGTGAGGCCGCCGAGGGCGCCGAGGCCTGAGTGGTTTTCCGCTGAGACGGGTTCTCGGCGCTTTGTCCAGCCGCTGCCGCGCGCCTTTGGGCGCGGGGTGGCGGTTGGGCTGTTTCATGGGCAGTTGCGGTCGGGGCCGGCGGGTTGTGGCCGGCGGATGTGGGAGTGGCTGAGATGGCGGACGCTGATCCGTGGCTGGTGGTGGGGCTGGGTAATCCGGGCCCGGAGTATGCGCGTAATCGCCACAATGTGGGGTTCATGGTGGCGGATTTGCTGGCGGAGCGGATGGGGGGCCGTTTCAAGGCGCACAAGGCGCGGGCGCAGGTGGTGGAGGGGCGTTGTGGTGCGCCGGGTCCGTCGGGTCGCCGGGTGATCGTGGCGAAGCCGATGTCGTTCATGAATCTGTCGGGCGGTCCGACGACGGCATTGCGGGATTTCTACAAGGTGCCGGTGGCCAACATCGTGGCGATTCACGATGAGTTGGATATTGATTACGGTGCGCTGCGGCTGAAGCTGGGTGGCGGTGACAATGGCCACAACGGTTTGAAGTCGATCACCAAGTCGCTGGGGGCGGAGTATCACCGGGTGCGGTTCGGAATCGGGCGTCCGCCGGGTCGTATGCAGGTGGCGGATTTCGTGCTGAAGGACTTTTCCGGTGCGGAGCGGCGGGAGTTGGATTACTTCGTGGACCGTGCGGCGGATGCGGTGGAGACGCTGATCGTGGACGGTCTGGAACGGGCGCAGAGTACGTACAACTCCTGAATGGGACAGCGGGGGCCAGGCTCTGACGAACCATGGTCGGAGGTTGACCGGGTGCTGCTGGATGGCCAAGGATCGCCGCCATGGCCAGAACCAGAACGCGCACCCGTTCGGTCAAGCGCAGTCGTTCCCGGCGGGTCGGTGAGAGCGCCTATGGCGTGCTGCTCGTCGTCCGGAACGGGTTCATGGGGCTGCTGGCGTTGCTCCTGCTGGTGGCGGGGGTGTGGACGTCGTGGCAGACGGCGCAGTACGCGATGCTCGTCAAGGCGCGGGGGCGCGGTGTGATGACGGTGTCGGCGTGTGCGAAGGATCGGTGCACGGGGCCGTATGTGCCGTCGTCGGGCGAGGGCCGGCGGCTGGCGAAGGTGTCGGTCGCGGAGGCGGCGGTGAACCGCGGTGAGCGGGTCGAGGTGACGGTCGAACCGGGGACGACGCATGCGGTGCGGACCGGGCCGGCCGGGATGCTGCATGCGTGGGTGCCGTTCGCGGGGTCGTTGTTGCTGGCGGCGCTGGTGGTGGCCGGGGGGCTGCGGATGCGGCGTACGGCGTGGGTGATGGGGTTGTTGGGCGCGGCGTTGCTGGGCGCGGCGTTCGCGGCGCTGTAGGGCCTCATAGGCGCATACGACGGCGGCCCGTCCTCTCGGTGGAGAGGGCGGGCCGCCGTCGTGTGCCGGGGTGGGTCAGCCGGTGTTGCGGAGTCCGGCGGCGACGCCGTTGACGGTGAGCAGCAGGGCGCGGGCGAGGACCGGGTCGGGCTCCTCGCCGCGTTCGGCGGCGGTGCGCTGGCGGTCCAGCAGCGAGACCTGGAGGTAGGAGATCGGGTCCAGGTAGGCGTCGCGGATGTGGAAGGTCTGCTTGAGGACCTTGTTGGAGTCGAGGAGTTCCTTCTCCCCGGTGATCCGCAGGACCTCGGCGACGGTGAGCTCGTGTTCGGCCTTGATGCCGTCGAAGACGTGCTTGAGCTTGTCGGGGACGAGGGTGTCGACGTAGTGCTGGGCGATCCGCAGGTCGGTCTTGGCCAGCGTCATGGTGACGTTGGACAGGAAGTTGCGGAAGAAGTGCCAGTACTCGTGCATTTCGTCGAGGACGCTGTCGAGTCCGGCCTCGCGGGCGGCCTTGAGGCCGGTGCCGACGCCGAACCAGCCGGGGACGATCTGGCGGGACTGGGTCCAGCCGAAGACCCACGGGATGGCGCGGAGTCCGTCGAGGCCGGCGCCGGAGTCGGGGCGGCGGGACGGGCGCGAGCCGAGGTGGAGTTCGGCGAGCTGGTCGACGGGGGTGGACGCGAAGAAGTACGCGGGCAGGTCGGGGTCCTCGACGAGCCGGCGGTAGGCGCCGTGGGCGGCGTCGGAGACGGTCTCCATGGCGGCGTCCCAGCGGGCGAGGGCCTCGTCGGACTGCCGGGGGGCGGTGTGCAGGGCGGAGGCCTGGAGGGTGGCGGCGACCGTCAGCTCCAGGTTTTCCCGCGCCAGGGACGGGACGAGGTACTTGTCGGAGATGACCTCGCCCTGTTCGGTGACCTTGATCTCGCCTTCGAGGGTGCCGTAGGGCTGGGCGAGGATCGCGTCGTGCGAGGGGCCGCCGCCGCGGCCGACGGTGCCGCCGCGGCCGTGGAAGAGGCGCAGGCGTACGCCGTGCCGGTGGGCGACGTCGCGGAGCAGGCGCTGGGCGCGGTGGATCTCCCACTGGGAGGTGGTGATGCCGCCGAACTTGGAGGAGTCGGAGTAGCCGAGCATGACCTCCTGGACGTCGCCGCGCAGGGCGACCAGGCGCCGGTAGGAGGGGTCGGCGAGCATCTCGTCGAGCAGCTGGTCGGCGATCTTCAGCTCGTCGGTGGTCTCCAGCAGCGGCACGATGCCGACCTTGGCCCAGCCGGCGTGCAGGTCGATCAGGCCGGCCTCGCGGGCGAGGACGGTGGCGGCGAAGACGTCGTCGGAGCCCTGGCACATGGAGATGATGTAGGACTCGATGACCTCGGGGCCGAAGGTGTCCTTGGCCTTGAGGATGGTGCGGAAGACGCCGAGGGTCTTGGCGCCGGCCTCGTCGAGGGGGGCCGGGGTGGGGGCCAGCGGGCGGCGGGAGCGCAGTTCCTTGGCGAGGAGCTTGCGGCGGTAGTCGCGCGGCATGTCCACATAGCGCCACGACTCCTCGCCGAGGCGGTCGAAGAGCTGGCCGAGGGCGTGGTGGTGGGCGTCGGCGTGCTCGCGGACGTCCATGGTGGCGAGCTGCAGGCCGAAGGCGGCGATCGTGCGGAGGGTGCGCTCCAGGCGGCCGTCGGCGACCAGGCCGCCGCGGTGTTCGCGCAGTGAGTTCTGGATGAGGGCGAGGTCGTCGAGGAGTTCCGTGGTGCCGAGGTAGTCGCGGCCGGGCACGTGCGGGGTGTCGGCGGCGAGGCGCTCGCGGGTGTTGAGGAGCTTCTGCCGGATGCAGGTCGCCTTGAGGCGGTAGGGCTCCTCGCTGTTCAGCCGCTTGTAGCGGGGGCTGATCTCCGGGAGGAGGTCGAGGTCGTGCTGGAGGGAGGCCAGCAGCTCGTCGGTGGCGCCGCAGTTGCGGATGGAGTTGGAGAGCGCGCCGCGCAGCTCGTCGACGTGCTCCAGGGCGTCGGTGATGCCGTGCTCGTGCTGGAGGAGCAGGACGTCCCAGGTGACCTGGGGGGTGACGTTGGGGTTGCCGTCGCGGTCGCCGCCGATCCAGGTGCCGAAGGTGAGCGGGCGGGTGCCAGCGGGCAGCTCGGTGCCGGCCCGCTCCAGCTCGGCGGCGAGGTCTTCGAGGACGTCGCCGACGGCGCCGCGGCCCAGCTCGTCGAGGTAGTAGATGGCGTTGCGGGCCTCGTCGGTGGGCTCGGGGCGGGCGACGCGCAGCTCGTCGGTCTGCCAGATGAGGTCGATGTTCTCGGCGAGGCGGAGGTCGGCCCGGCGGCGCTCGGCGTCGGGGCTGTCGAGCAGCTCGGCGACCTTGCGGAGCTTGGTGAGGACGGAGCGCCGGGCGGCCTCGGTGGGGTGCGCGGTGAAGACGGGGCGCACGCCGAGGTTGCGGGCGGTCTCCTGGAGGTGCTCGGGGTCGGCGTCCTTCAGCAGGTCGGCGGTGCGGGCGAGGATGCTGCCCTCGGCGGCGCGCCGGGCGCCCAGTTCCCGGCCGCGGTGGACCTGCTCGGTGACGTTCGCGAGGTGGAAGTACGTGGAGAAGGCGCGCACCAGCTTGGCGGCGGTGGCCAGGTCGGTGTCGCCCAGGAGCCGGGCGGCGGCTTCGCCGTCGGAGCGGGTCAGGGCGCGTACCCGCTCGACGAGGTCGAGCAGTTCCTTCCCCTCCTGCCGGACGAGGGTCTCGCCGAGGAGGTCACCGAGGCGGCGGATGTCGGCACGCAGGGCGACGTTGTCGCTCGGGCCGGTCTCGGGGCCTTCGATGGACACGATCTCGGCCGGGGTGTTGTCGGCACTGCTCACAGGTGCGGCTCCTTGCGGCGCTCAGGGACGTCGCGCGCGGGCGACCCGTGGGTGGGGCCGGGGCGGGCGACGGGTTGGGCAGGTCTGATGCGGGCGGGATTGCGGACCGCGCTGTCCGACGTCCCCAGGATAGGTCTGCCCAGCCTCACGGAATCACACCGTCCGGTGGGTGGGCACTGCGTCACAGGTGGCGGGTGTGGCGCCTGTCACGGCCTTGCCCGCGGCGGCGGCACTGCCATACTTACGAGACCGTAGGTTACGGTTCCGTAGCCGTAGCCGTGCCCCCGAGCCCCCGACGAGGGACACCATGACCGCTGGTCCTGAAGCCGTAGAAGATCCCCCGATTCCCGCCGATTCCGCCGTCGGTGCGGCCGCCGGTGCGCCGGCGGCGTCCGCGACGCTCGGCGGCGAGCAGCGCCGGTCGCTGGAACAGATCTCGCTGCTGCTGTTCATCATCGTCCCGTTCGTGGCCCTGGTGGCCGCGGTGCCGCTGGCCTGGGGCTGGGGGGTGAGCTGGCTCGATCTGGCGCTGATGGTGGTGATGTACTACATCGGCTGCCACGGCATCACGATCGGCTTCCACCGCTACTTCACGCACGGCTCGTTCAAGGCGAAGCGGCCGCTCCGTATCGTGCTGGCGGTCATGGGGTCGCTGGCCGTGGAGGGGCCGCTGGTGCGCTGGGTGGCCGACCACCGCAAGCACCACAAGTTCTCCGACGCCGAGGGCGACCCGCACTCACCGTGGCGCTTCGGCGAGACCGTTCCGGCGCTGATGAAGGGCCTGTGGTGGGCGCACATCGGCTGGATGTTCGACGAGGAGCAGACGCCGCAGCAGAAGTACGCACCGGACCTGGTCAAGGACCCGGCGATCCGCAGGGTCTCCCGCCAGTTCGTGCTGTGGACGGCGGTGTCGCTGCTGATCCCGCCGCTGGTGGGCGGCCTGGTGACCTGGTCCTGGCAGGGCGCGCTGACCGCGTTCTTCTGGGGTTCCCTGGTCCGTGTCGCGCTGCTGCATCACGTGACGTGGTCGATCAACTCCATCTGCCACGCGGTCGGCAAGCGGCCCTTCAAGTCCCGGGACCGCTCCGGGAACGTCTGGTGGCTGGCCGTCCTCTCGTGCGGTGAGTCCTGGCACAACCTGCACCACGCGGACCCGACCTGTGCCCGGCACGGGGTGATGAAGGGGCAGCTGGACTCCAGCGCCCGCCTGATCCGCTGGTTCGAGAAGGCGGGCTGGGCGTATGACGTCCGGTGGCCGGACGCGTCCCGTCTCGACGCCCGACGCGCGGAGAAGGCCGCCGCTGGTGCCTCCCGCCCGTAGCGGGGAAGGCATCATTGACGGGTGGCGATCGACGACAGCAGCACCAGCGGCAACAAAGGCAAGTCCTCTTCGGGCACGCGGCGGGCCCGCAGGGTCCGGATGACCGGTGCGGAGCGCCGGGAGCAGCTGCTGGACATCGGTCGCACGCTCTTCGCCGAGCGGGGCTACGAGGGCACGTCGGTGGAGGAGATCGCGGCGAAGGCCGGGGTGTCCAAACCGGTGGTCTACGAGCACTTCGGCGGCAAGGAGGGCCTGTACGCCGTGGTCGTGGACCGCGAGATGCGCCAGCTGCTGGACATGGTGACGGGCGCACTGACCGCCGGCCATCCCCGCGAGCTCCTCGAACAGGCGGCCTTCGCGCTCCTCGACTACATCGAGACCTTCACCGACGGCTTCCGCATCCTGGTCCGCGACTCCCCCGTCGCCCAGTCGACGGGCAGCTTCGCCTCCCTCATCAGCGATATCGCCACCCAGGTCGAGGACATCCTGGGCCTGGAGTTCAAGGCCCGCGGCTTCGACCCGAAGCTCGCCCCCCTCTACGCGCAGGCCCTGGTCGGCATGGTGGCCCTGACCGGCCAGTGGTGGGTCGACACCCGCAAGCCGAAGAAGGCGGAGGTGGCGGCCCACCTGGTCAACCTGGCCTGGCACGGCCTGGGCAACCTGGAGGCGAGGCCGAGGCTGATAGGGCATCGGAAGAACTGAAGCGGCCGGTAATGACGGGGCCCGGGGCGGCGAAGCCCGTCGGGGTGGCGGGCCGGGCGTCCGGCATCTGCCGGGTACCTGGCATCTGACGGCCCGCATCTGACGTGGCGTCTCCTGGCCGGCGCCGCAGCGGCGATGACGTCACGGCGACGCCCCACCGCGCCCCACCTGGTGATCGTCTTCTGCCACACTGGTCGGCCGTCGCCTTCCACCGCCCTCTTGCAGGGGCCACGACGCGGTCATCCGGGGACGCGCGGGGGAGGCCTTGGCGGAACGAGGCGAGCCGGACCAGGAGCAATAAACCGAATGACCGAGATAACCTTCTGCCTTTCACGCGAAGAGTTTGCTCAGCAATTCACCGCACTGCCCGAGCACGAGGCATGGGGAGCCCTGCAAACGGGAAATGGGCGGATCGCCGCTGCATCACCACTGGCCCGCATTCACCGCCTCGGCGGAAGTGACGTCCACGAGCCGGCCTTCGCCCTCACGACGGCGGCATCGCCCGCCCGCACCCTGTGCACCATCGTTCCCGAAGCCGGCGCCGCCGTTTCCCGGACCGTGCACGCGGTGCATGACGGGTCCGGCGCCCTCATCGGCCGGATCATCCACGCGCGCTCCCCACTGGGAATCCGCCAGGCCTGGCGCATCGAGGACACGGCAAAGCAATACAGCGCGGTCGCCTATAAGGGGAACATTCGCGGCTGGATCGCCTATTGGGCGGTCTCACCGTTCTGGGCCGTCATGGCCCTGGTCTTCCTCCTCAACGGCGATCTGCGGCCCGGCGGTTCACTGTGGAGCAAGCCCCACCGCGCCCGCTGGCGCATGCGGGCCGGCGGCCCCGGAAAGGCTGCCCTCGACTTCAACACCGGCCGCTACCGGGCGAACAGCGGGCCGCTGGACATAAACCTCATCTATGCACAGGCCGTGCTGTACGGCGTGTAGCGCCGATAGGGCGCCGAAGGACGTGGCGGCGGGCCCGCGACGGCGTCGGGCCCAGCGCAACTCCCCCCGTTGATCGCCGTCTGGCACTCTGGTGGGCCGTCGCCGGATGCCGCGCCCGCAAGGAAATGTGCGACAGCCACCCCCGGCTTCACGCGGGCTGGGGGAGACTTCCGCGGGACGCAGCAAATCGAAGCAGGAATTACGGAGCGAGCAATGTCCGAGGTCACGTTCGGTATCACACGGAACGACGCCGCGAAGGGGTTCTCCGCGTTGCCGGGGTGTGAGGCATGGGGGATCCTGCACCCGGGACGGACCGGGAAGATTGCCCCCGGCCCGACGCTGGCCCGGGTTCATCACCACCGCACCAGTTCCGAGCAACAGCCGGCCTTCACGCTGACGACCGCGGCAGAGCCGGCACACACCCTGTGCACCATCGCCCCTCAGGCCGGCACCGCCGGCCGGCAGACCGTCTACGCCGTGCATGACGGGTACGGCCGATTCATCGGCCAGGTGACCCACGAGCGTTCCCCCCGAGGAATGCGCCAGGCGTGGCGCATAGAGGATGCCGGCAGGCAGTGCAGCATGACCGCCTATAAGGGGAATATCCGCGGCTGGATCGTATATTGGGCATTCTCGCCCCTCTGGGCCCTTCTCGCGCTGCTGGATCTCCTCAACGGCGATACCCATCCGAGCTGGTGGCTTTGGGGCAAGCCCCGCCGCGCCCACTGGCGCACACGAGCCGGCGACGGGCCGCGAAAGCCCGCACTCGACTTCAAGTCCGGCCGATACCGCGCAGACACCGGACTTCTGGACGCGAACCTCATCTATGCGCAGGCTGCGCTGTACGGCGCATAACGCCGAGGGCGGGCACCATCCGCCTTTTCGCGGAACGCCGCCATAAAGGCATCATGCGGAAATTTGAATCAGTTAGGGCATTTCGGATGCACCGCAGGGAAACTTTCCCACCCCTTTAAGGAATCTTTGCCGGTTCGCATGGCTTCACCTTGCCCCCTTTTACCCGTGCGCTTTCACCCCGTCGGGTGGTCGCGATACGGTGATCAGGCGCGCCGGTCCGGGATCGTCGTGCCCAAGAAATACCGATGGGGGATCGCGTCGTGGCAGCAGACTTCAAAATCGATATCCAGCGTATCGAGTCGATGCTCAAGAAACTCGCGGATGCGGGCGACCGTATGCGGGACGCGCAGAAACGCCTCAACAAGGTGGGCCCGAAGACGCTGGGCACCGACGGACTCGACGATGCCTGTGACGAGTTCCAGGATCAGTGGGGTGACGGCATCAAGCGGATTTCGGATGCCGCCAAGGATATTCACGAGAGGCTCAAGCTGACGGTGGACGCCTATAAGGCGGGCGAGGAAGAAAACTCCAAGCTGATGGGCAAGAAGTAACCACCTGCTCGGCCCGGCACCCAAGAAAACACTGATCACAGGGGGAGACGCATGTCCTGGCGCTACATGTTCATCGGCAAGGACGAGGACTGGCCCGGCATCGGATTCAATCCGGCCAAGGGAGATCTGGACCAGATCCAGGCGCTGGCATCGGACGTGAAGTCCGTGGGCGACGAGCTGGACGAGCTCGACCATATGCTCAAGTCGATCGGCAAGAACGACGGCGCGTGGGAAGGCGAGGCAGCAGAGAAGTTCACGAAGAAGCTCGGCGAACTCCCCAAGTTCCTCCGCCAGGGCAGCGAATCCATGCACGACTGCGCAAAGGCACTACGGGGCTGGCACACCCAACTGCAGGGGCTCCAGAAGAAGGCCGGACCCCTTGAGTCGGAGACCGCAGCGGCTCGCAAGCAGATGAAATCCGACCAGGACCACTACCAAAAGGTGTACGACGAGTACCAGTCGCACGTCGGCGAGCAGATGGACCCGGCTGACGCCAAGGCGCTTGCAGACAGGCTGGATTCGGCCCAGCACCACGCCGACAAGTCCCGGGACAAGCTGGAGGAACTCGTCCGCGAGGCCGAGCGCATCCACGCGGACTGGAGCGACCGGGCCGGTGAGGCGGAACGTGCGATCCTCAAGGCCTCGGAGAACCACCCGCCGGACCTCCACTGGTGGAACAGGGTCGCCGACGGCCTCAAGGCCGGCTGGCGAGCGTTCAAGGACTGGCTGGCCGAGCACGCCGATCTGCTGTCCAACATCAGCGCGGTGTTGTCCATCGCCTCCCTCGCCACGATGGCCATCCCGCCGGTCGGGGCGATTCTGGGCGGCCTGGCCATCGGCGCCAGCGCACTCGCTCTTGCCGGATACGGGATCAAGGCGTCGCGAGGCGGAAAAGTGGGTGTCATGGACTGGGTCGGCGCCGGACTGGGAGTGCTCCCGGGAATCGGCGCCGTGAAGGGACTCAAGGCCGCCGGGTCCCTGGCAAAGGGCGAGAGGATCGTCGCTCAGGGCGGCAAGATCGCCAACACGTTCAAGAACGCCCAGAGCCTGAAGACGTCGGAGAACATGGCCCGAGGCATGGCGGACGGTGTCATGCACAAGGGCATCCAGAAGGTGTTCCCCAAGGCGGAAGGCATGGGGGTGGACGTCGCGCACTGGGGCGCCCGCGGCACCCAGATGGGCGTCAAGGGCATCGGCCTCGGCCATCGCCTCGAGGCGAACTGGCCCGATGACAAACCGATCGGCAAGGCGTTCCTGCAGGCGGCGGGGGCATAGCGAACATGACGGAAGCAGTCGCCGAAGTGGCCCTCGGAACTGATGAGGACCCGCCCGTCACCTTTCGGGTCCCTCCCGCCTTCTTCGAATACCCCCTGACCGCCGATCCCGAGGCCCTCGTGGAAGACCTCGCCGACCTTGCGGCGGAGGTGTATCCGAAGGGCGACGACGAACTCTGGCTCAGGTTCGTGATGATGAACATCCCCCTGGTCTCCGAGATGGTGGAGGCGGGGATGAGTTACGCCGGGTTCTGTCTGCTGAACGTCGAAGGGCAGCGGAGCACGGCAACCGTCACTGCGACGTTCGTCGACGACCTGCCCCAGGCGAAGACGATGACGGCCAAGGACCTGGCCGACCACCTCGCCGCAGAATCCCCGGACAGCGAAGTCGAAGTGATCTCCCTGGCCGTCGGCGAGGCGGCCGTCCGGCTCGCTCCGGAGGTCCGGAGGCTGCCCGCCGAGATCACCGACTCCGGCCGGCCCGAGACGCTGACCCTGGGGAAAATCTCGGTCTTCTTCCCGGTGCCTGATCATGGCGAAATCGGGCTGTTCGAGCTCAGCACCCCGTGCTTGGACGACTGGAACCTGTATTCCGAGCTGTTCTTCAATATCGTCAACACGATCGAGGTGACCGGGCGGCGAACCGATCCGCCGGCGGGCGAACACAGCTCCGCCGACGGGCCCATGGCGCTGCCTCAGTCACCACCGCCCCTGCCCGACCCGGACCCGGCGGTGGTACAGGCCCTGTTCTGGCACTCCAGCCGCCTGATGGACGCCGTTGCACTGCGCGGTCAGGTACACGGAGGGCAGCAGGTCGAATCCATAACGTGCGGGACATGCTGGTCCAAGGGCCTGCGGTCCGCCTGCTCGGCACGGCACGGCTGGCAGATCGGCAACGTGATGAGCGGCGCTCTCACGCACGCACTGCCGAGGGCCGTCGCCTCGTTCGCCTCGCGGGGGTGGCAGGCGGAGACGGAAAGCGCCGGGAATCGCGTCCGTGTATGGGCCGGGGACGAGGCGCCCGAGCAATCGGCGGGTTATGCGTTCACCGCGTCTGTGGACGTCGAAGCCGGTACGTTCACCGCCGAGGTGACCGCCCCGTGCACCCGTGCCGCTGTCGCGGCTGATTCCCTGTTCGGTTAAGGGGAGTTGAGAACGTTGCGGCCTGATCTGGAGCAGCAAATCCCCGCGGTACTGCCCGCCGGACAGGTCTACCTGGGCGGGTTCACCACGTCACGCTCAACATCCAGCAGTCCGGACGGCTGCGATGCGCCGGACAAACGACGGCCCGTGGTGCTGACCAAGGCCCGGACCAGCTCAGGAGATTTCCTGGGAAGGCTGGGGGACATCTTCTTCCGGACCCTGACCGCCGATATCCCGTCGCCCAGCGGGACCGATACGGCGCTGGACCCTGTCAAGAGGGCGAAGAGCCAGAAGAGGAAGAAGGCGTTCTTCGGAGGCTGGGACAGTATGGCCGGCCAGTGGATGGCAGCCGCTCAGCCGCGGACCAAGGTGGGCGTCATCGTCGCGGTCGCAGTCACCGACAGCCACTTCCAGTTCGTGTACGCGCAGTACAACCGCTGGAACGGGAACCTGGACGAGGCGATCGAACTGGGTGCTTCTTTCCGCCGGGACACCCTTTCCTGGGCCCGTCTCAAACACGTCAACCCCGACGAGGTGCAACTCGGATTCACCGACGGCTCGTGGGGGACGCTGATGGGCCCTGACGCGGACGCACGCGCGAAATTCTTCCCGCACACCCTCAGCGAACGTGACCCCATCCCATAAGCCCGGCCCGATGCCGAGATGATCACTGGCCGAAAGCCGGTAGTCCCCGACGCCCGGCTGGAGCCGGCCCATACCGGCCTCGGACCGGCAGCCGTCGCGCGCGGCGAGCTGGACGTGGTCGAGGCCGGTGATCACAGCGTGCGCCTCCAAGGGCTCAGAGAAGCGGCTTCCGGGCCACCGCGAAGATCCGGCGGAAGGGAAACACCGTGCCGTGGGGCCCGGTCGGATAAGCCTTGCGGAGTGCGTCGCGGTATTCGGCGAGGAAGGCTTCGCGGGTGTCCGGGTCGTTCTCCAGGGCCGTGAGGACAGGGCGCAGGGCGGTGCCCTTGACCCAGTCGAGGACCGGGTCGTCGCCCGCCAGGAGCTGGACGTAGGTGGTTTCCCAGACGTCGGCGGCGCAGCCGAGGTCGGTGAGGCGCTCCAGGTAGTCGGCCGGTTCCAGGATGTGGACGAAGCGGCGGCCGTGGGTGGTGAGCCGGTCGCGCCACTGGGGGGCGTCGCACAGTTCGCCGAGGAGGGCGTGGCTGGGCGAGGTGAAGTTGCCGGGGACCTGGAAGGCGAAGGTGCCGCCGGGGGCGAGGGCCTCGACCCAGCGGGCGAAGGAGTCCGGGTGGTTGGGGACCCACTGCAGGGCCGCGTTGGAGACGATCAGGTCGTAGGTCTCCCCGGGCGTCCAGTCGGCGGCGTCGGCGGGGGCGAAGTCGAGGTGGCCGCCGCCGGGTGTGGGGCCGGCGTGCGCCTCGGCCTCCTTGAGCATCTCCGGGGAGTTGTCGTAGCCGGTGATGTGGGCGTCGGGCCAGCGGGTGGCGAGGTGGGCGGTGACGTTTCCGGGACCGCAGCCGAGGTCGGCGATGCGGGCGGGGCGGTCCTGCCGGGGCAGGTCGGGTATCCGGTTGAGCAGGTCGTGGAACGGACGGGTACGGTGCCCGGAGTGGCGGAGATATTGCTGCGGATCCCAGGTTGGTGCGTCGTGCATGTTCGAAACCCCTTTGCCGATGCAGGGCTGACACAGAGCTGGCACGGTCTGGTTCGGGCCGTCGCGGCCGGAAACCGAGCCCCCGCCGACGATGCCCATAGTCCAGCGAAATATATCTCGACGTCAAGAGACTTCATGTCGACAGACCCTCTACACTGATCGTCATGGAGGACGAGGTCGACCGACTGGTCGCAGCATGGCGCCGTGAACGCCCGGACCTCGACGTGGAGCCGCTTGAGGTCCTCAGCCGCGTCTCCAGGCTGGCCAGACACCTCGACCGGGCCCGCCGCATCGCCTTCGCCGAGGTGGGTCTGGAGCCCTGGGAGTTCGATGTGCTCACCGCGCTGCGGCGTGCCGGGGCGCCGTACCAGCTCTCCCCCGGCGCGCTGCTGACGCAGACGCTGGTCACCTCGGGGACGATGACCAACCGCATCGACCGACTGGCGAAGAAGAACCTCGTCGAGCGGCTGCCCGACCCCAGCGACCGGCGCGGAGTACTGGTCAGGCTGACCGCGAAGGGCCGCGACCGGGCCGACCAGTCGCTGGCCGGACTGCTGGTACAGGAGCGCGCCATCCTGGCCGAGCTCTCCCCCCAGCAGCGCCGCGAACTGGCCGGCCTGCTGCGGCAGTTGACGGGACCGTTCGACAACACCCCCGGCTAGGCCCGTCGCCGGTCCGCCGGGCCGGGGCGCCGGCGTGCGACCGGTCGGCACACCGCATTTGAGGGCGCACGGGAAGGCAGTGCACGCCCCCTGAATCCGTGCGCGCCCCTCTCCGCCCCGTCCCCTTGCCCGCCGCTCGTCCCGTGGGCTTGGATCGCGCCATGAGCCAGCAGCGCGCACCGCATCCGGCGAACGGCCCGTACGGCAGACGGTTCGAGGGCCGTACGGTCCTGGTGACCGGGGCCGCCGCCGGGATCGGGGCGGCCACCGCGGACCGGCTGGCGGCCGAGGGCGCCGGGGTGCTGCTGCTGGACATCGACGACGCGCGCGGCGAACGCACCGCGCGGCGCATCCGGGCGGCCGGCGGCCGGGCCTCGTACGAGCACTGCGACGTGGCGGGCGAGGACGACTGGCGGCGGGCCGTCGAGGCGGCGCGGCGGCGCTACGGGCCGGTGGACGGGCTGGTCAGCAACGCCTTCGTGCCGTACATGGCGGCCGCCGACCGCACCCCGCTCGCGGACTGGGACCGGCAGCTCGCGGTCAATCTCACCGGTTCGTTCCTGGGGGTGCGCGCCGCCCTGCCGGATCTGCGGGAGCGCGGCGGCGCGGTGGTGCTGACCTCGTCGGTGCACGCCCTGGTCGGGCTGCCGGGGCGGCCCGCCTACGCCGCGGCGAAGGCCGGACTGACCGGTCTGGGCCGTCAGCTGGCCGTCGAGTACGGGCCTCAGGTGCGGGTCAACTGCGTACTGCCGGGCCCCGTGCTGACGGCGGCCTGGGAGGGGATCGGCGAGGAGGAGCGGCGGGCCAGCGCCGCGGAGACGGCGGCGCGGCGGCTGGGGCGGCCCGAGGAGATCGCGTCGGTCATCGCCTTCCTGCTCTCCCCCGAGGCGTCCTTCGTCACCGGCGCGAGCCTCGTCGCCGACGGCGGCTGGAGCGTGTACAAGAACTCATCGTGAGCCGTGCCCGCTGACGGCGGGGCCGCGGCGCCCCACCCGGGCTTCGATCCGTAGGTGTATCCATGGGCATCCATTTCGGCGGCGACTACAACCCTGAGCAGTGGCCCGAGGAGGTGTGGGCCGAGGACCTGGAGCTGATGAAGGCGGCCCGCGTCACCATGGTCACCGCCGGGATCTTCTCCTGGGCGAAGGTCGAACCCCGGCCCGGCGACTGGGACTTCGGCTGGTTCGACCGCGTGATGGACGGCCTGGCGGGCGCCGGGATCGCCGTCTGTCTGGCGACCATGACCGCCTCACCGCCGCCCTGGCTCTCGCGCGCGCACCCCGAGATCCTGCCCGAGGACGCCGACGGCCGGCGCCGCTGGCCGGGCGGCCGGCAGCACTACTGCCCCTCCAGCCCCGTCTACCGCGCCCACGCCGTACGCCTGGTCGAACAGCTTGCCGCCCGCTACGCCGGCCACCCCGCGCTCACCCTGTGGCACATCGGCAACGAGTACGGCTGCCACACCCGCCACTGCTACTGCGAGGTGTCGGCCGAGGACTTCCGGCGCTGGCTGCGCGAGCGGTACGGCAGCGTCGACGCACTGAACGCCGCCTGGTCGACGGCCTTCTGGTCGCAGGCGTACGGCGACTTCGACGAGGTGCTGCCGCCCCGCACCGCGCCCACCTTCCCCAACCCCGCGCAGCAGCTGGACTATCTGCGCTTCGGCGACGCGGTGCTACGCGCCTGCTATCTGGCCGAAAAGGAGGTGCTGGAGCGCCTCACCCCGGGCATTCCGGCCACCACCAATCTGATGCCGCAGCACAAGCCGGTCGACGCCTTCGCCTGGGCGGCCCATATGGACGCGATGGCACTGGACTTCTACCAGGACCCCTATGTACCCGACGACCACATCCGGGCCGGCTATGTCTTCGATCTGATGCGCTCGGCGCGCTCCGGGCAGCCGTGGATGCTGCTGGAGCAGGCGCCCGGTGCGGTCAACTGGCGTCCCCGCAACGGCCCCAAGCCGCCCGGCGCGATGCGGCTGTGGAGCTGGCAGGCCGTCGCCCAGGGCGCGGACGCGGTGCTGTACTTCCAGTGGCGGCAGTCGCTGGGCGGCGCGGAGAAGTTCCACTCGGCGATGCTGCCGCACGGTGGCACCGATACCCGCATCTTCCGTGAAGTGTGCGAGCTGGGCCGCGAGTTGGCGGCGGTGCCGGGGATCGAGGGGACCCGTTCGCGGGCCGGGGTGGCGCTGCTGGCGGACTGGCAGAGCTGGTGGGCGGTGGAGCTGGACTCCAGGCCGTCGACCGCGCTGGACCACTCCCGGATCGCGCTGGAGCACTACCGGCCGCTGTTCGAGGCGGGCGTGGCCTGCGATGTGCTGCCGCCGCAGCGCGAACTGTCCGGCTACCGGCTGGTGGTGGCGCCCAACCTGTATCTGCTCACCGCGCCGGACGCCGCACGGCTGGCCGCCTATGTACGCGACGGCGGGCAGCTGCTGGTGTCGTTCTTCTCCGGCATCGTCGACGAGCACGACCGGGTGCACCCCGGCGGGTACCCGGCGCCGCTGCGGGAGCTGCTGGGGCTTCGGGTGGCGGAGTTCTGGCCGCTGGACGCGGGCCGGTCGGTGGCGGTCGGCGGTGACTACGCGGGCCGGGCGGACCTGTGGTCGGAGGAGATCGACCTGGAAGGGGCCGAGGCGCTCGCCCGCTTCACGGAGGGGGAGCTGACCGGCCGCCCCGCGGTGACCCGGCACTCCTACGGGCGGGGCACGGTCTGGTACGTCGGCACCCGGCTCGAACCTGCCCTGCTGCGAAGGCTGTTGGACGATGTCCGGGCGGCGGCCGGTGTGCGGCCCGTACTGCCGGGGCTGCCGCCGGGCATCCAGGCCACCGTCCGTGAGGGCAGCGGGGGCCACTATGTCTTCCTGCTCAACCACGGGACGGAGACCGTCGAGGTCGGGCTGCCGGCCCCGATGCGGGACGCGCTCGCGGTACCCCGTTCGGCCGGAGCCGGGGCCGGGGCGGCGGCCGTCGACCGGGTCACCCTGGAGGCACGGGGCGTGGCCGTACTGATGGAGCCCTAGGGGGCAAACGCCGCCGGATCACGGATACTTGGGGCCCCACCTCCCGCCCCCTCAGGGCACCGGCACCGACTGCGCCGCGGCCGGCGTCTCCAGCTCGACCGGGCCGACCCCGGCCCGGCGGGCCAGTGCCACCGCCGCGAGGGTGGAGTGCACCCCGAGCTTGCCGAGGACGTTCTGCATATGGGTACGGACCGTGTGCGGGGAGAGGAACAGCCGCTCGGCGACCGCCTTGCGGCCCAGGCCCGCGACCATGCAGCGCAGCACCTCCCGCTCACGCGGGGTCAGCGACTCCACCAGCCGCTCGCTCTCCGAACGGTGCTTGCGTGCGGCCGTCAGCTCCCGCAGCACACCGGTCAGCAGTGCGGGCGGCAGATGCGTCTCGTCCCGGAGCACCCCGCGGATGACCGCGAGCAGCCGGGAGAGCGAGCAGTCCTTGGCGACCCAGCCGGAGGCACCGGCCTGCAGGGCGGCGGCCGCGCGGCGCGGGTCGTCGCGGTCGGCGAGGACGACCGTGCGCAGATACGGATGGCTGGTGCGCAGGCCGGAGACCAGCGCGATGCCGTCCCGTGGCACGGGGCGCGGCACGCCGTCCCGGGCCGCGCCCTGCGCGGGCACCGCCAGCAGCGGCGCGGCGAGGTCGGCGTCGGCGAGCAGCACGTCGAAGCGGCGGCCGTCGGTGGCCGCCCGGTCCAGATTGCGCAGGGCAGCGGGGGCGCTGCCCGCGGCCGCGACGTCCACGTCCTGTTCCGCGGCGAGCGCGGCCGCCAGGGATTCGGCGAAGATGCGGTGGTCGTCGACCACCAGAACCCGGATGCGTTGCACAGAGACCCCCTGTCTCGGTGAACGGACCATAGCGGGCACGACGCCCGGATTGAAGATCGCCTGCGTCGCACGGCCGCCGCCGCGCCGACATGGCCACCCCGCCCCGGGCGCCGTACCCGAACGGTCTCGCCCCCTGATCGGCACCGGCCCCCACCGGTGCAGGTTCCCAGCGTACGGACGGGGTGCGGCGAGGGAAGGTGATTGGCGAAACTGCTTCCCCGGCGGGGCTTTCCGGCGCCGGTCCGGTGGCTTCGCGCCGTCCGGCGCGCCCTATGCGACGCGGTGCGCCCCCGCGCTGGCGACGGCCTCGAAGATCCGTGGGGCGGCGTGGCCGGCCGCCGCGAACGCCTCGGTGACGGCCGCGCCGACGGCGGCCGCGTCCGCCTCCTCGACGAGCACGATCGCCGAGCCGCCGAAGCCTCCGCCGGTCATCCGGGCCCCGACGGCGCCCGCCGACAGCGCGGTGTCGACGGCGAGATCGAGCTCGCGGCAGGAGATCCGGAAGTCGTCGCGGAGCGAGGCGTGGCCGGCGGTCAGCAGCGGGCCGATGGCGCGGGTGCGGCCGGCGTCGAGGTGGGCGATGACCTCTTCGACGCGGTGGTTCTCGGTGACGATGTGCCGGACGAGGGCCTGCACGACGGGGTCGCCGGCCAGCCGTTCCAGCGCCTCCGGCAGATGCGCGTGGGACACGTCGCGCAGGGCCCGCACCCCGAGCGCCCGCGCGCCACGCTCACAGCCGGCGCGCCGCTCCGCGTATGCGCCGTCGCCCAGTTCGTGCTTGACGCGGGTGTCGACGACGAGCAGCCGCAGCCCCTCCCCCGCCAGGTCGAAGGGGACCTGGCGCCGGGTGAGGTCGCGGGTGTCCAGGAACAGGGCGTGGCCGTCGGTGCAGCAGGCCGCGGCGGTCTGGTCCATGATTCCGCAGGGCACCCCGACGAAGGCGTTCTCGGCCCGCTGGGCGAGCTGTGCCAGCCGCTGCGGCTCCTGGCCGAGCGCGTACAGGTCGTTGAGGGCGAGCGCGGTGACGACCTCCAGGGCGGCGGAGGAGGAGAGTCCGGCGCCGGTGGGCACCGTGCTGTCGTAGTGCAGGTCCGCGCCGCCGACGGGCAGGCCGGCCTCCCGCATCGCCCAGAAGACGCCCGCCGGGTACCCGGCCCAGCCGCCCTGGGGAGTGGGCCGCAGCTCGTCCAGGCGGAGTTCGACGGTGCCGCCGTCGGCGCGGTCGGAGTGCAGCCGCAGCACCCCGTCGTCGCGGGGCGAGGCGGCGGCGAGGGTGGTGTGCGGGAGGGCCAGCGGCATCACGAAACCGTCGTTGTAGTCGGTGTGTTCACCGATCAGGTTGACCCGGCCGGGCGCCGCCCACGTGCCCGTGGGGGCGGCGCCGTACACCGCGGCGAACCGCCCGGCGGTGTCCTGGGCACGGTCCGCGCGCCCGGTGGCCGGAGCGGCGGCTCCGTGTGCGGTCATCAGGACTCCTTCGTCCGGTCGAGATTCTGCGCGAACTGCCAGGCGTCGGCGACGATGCCGGCCAGATCGGCGCGGGCGGGCCGCCAGCCGAGGCGGTCGATCGCGGTCTGCGCGGAGGCCACCAGCACGGCGGGGTCACCGCCGCGGCGCGGGGCGACCACCTCCGGGATGGGGTGCCCGGTCACCTTGCGGACGGTCTCGATGACCTCGCGGACGGAGAAGCCGTTGCCGTTGCCGAGGTTGCAGATCAAGTGCTCGCCCGAGGTGGCGGCGTCGAGGGCGAGGAGGTGGGCCTCGGCGAGGTCGGCGACGTGGATGTAGTCGCGGACGCAGGTGCCGTCGGGGGTGGGGTAGTCCTCGCCGAAGACGGAGATCGCCTCGCGCTTGCCCCGGGCGACCTGGAGGACGAGCGGGATCAGGTGCGACTCGGGGTCGTGGCGCTCGCCGCAGCTGCCGTAGGCGCCGGCGACGTTGAAGTAGCGCAGCGAGACGGCGGCCAGGCCGTGGGCGGCGGCCTCCCCGCTGATCATGTGGTCGACGGCGAGCTTGCTGGCACCGTACGGGCTGGTGGGCGCGGTCTCGGCGGACTCGGTGATCGGGGTGGACTTCGGCTCGCCGTAGGTGGCGGCGGTGGAGGAGAAGACGAGAGTACGGACGCCGGCGTCGCGCATCGCGGCGAGCAGGTCCATGGTGCCGCCGACGTTGTTGCGCCAGTACTTCTCGGGGTTCACGACGGACTCGCCCACCTGGGAGAACGCGGCGAAGTGCAGCACCGCGTCGTAGGAGGGGTCGAGCCACTTCGCGGCGTCCTGGATGCGGCCCTCGATGAAGTGGGCGCCGGCGGGGATGCCCTCGCGGTGGCCGGTGGACAGGTCGTCCAGCACGGTCACCTCGTGGCCGGCCTGCAGCAGATGTGCCGCGACGACGCTGCCGACGTATCCCGCACCACCGGTGACCAGGTACTTCTTGCTCACTCGCTCGCTACCTCTCGCAGTCGGTCGGCCGCGGCCTCCGGCGGCACGTCATTGATGAACACGTTCATGCCGGATTCGGAACCCGCGAGAAACTTCAGCTTGCCGGAAGTACGTCGGATGGTGAAAAGCTCAAGGTGGAGGGCGAATTCCTCACGGTCACCGGCGCGCAGCGGCGCCTGGTGCCAGGCGGCGATGTACGGCGTACGGGAGGCGGCCGCCGCGGCCGCCCCGTCCCCGCCGCCCGGCGCGGCCTCGCTCCCACCGCCCCGCCCGGCGAAGATCCGGTCGAAGCGCCGCAAGACTTCCAGATAGATCTGTGGGAATTCTGTGCGCGCGGCGTCGTCGAGGGCGAGCAGGTCGGGGACCCGGCGCCGGGGGTAGAGGTGCACCTCGTAGGGCCAGTGGGCGGCGTACGGGACGAAGGCCACCCAGTGCTCGCCCTCCAGGACGATCCGGCGGCCGTCGGCCAGCTCGTCGGCGACGGTGTCGTCGAAGAGGTTGCGTCCGGTGGCCGCGCGGTGGGCGGCCACCGAGGTGAGCATGCGCGCGGTGCGCGGGGTGACGAAGGGGTACGCGTAGATCTGGCCGTGCGGGTGGCCGAGGGTGACGCCGATCTCCGCGCCGCGGTTCTCGAAGCAGAAGACCTGTTCCACGCCCGGGAGTTGGGAGAGTTCCGCGGTGCGGTCGGTCCAGGCCTCCAGGACCAGGGCGGCCTGCTCCTCGGTGAGGTCGGCGAAGGAGGCGTCGTGGTCGGGGGTGAAGCAGACGACCTCGCAGCGGCCGTGGTCACCGGCGAGGGACGGGAAGCGGTTCTCGAAGACGGCGACGTCGTAGTCGGGGGCGGGGATCTCGGAGTGCCGGCCGTCGCGGGAGGGGCACAGCGGGCACTCGTCGGCCGGCGGGTGGTAGGTGCGGGCCTGGCGGTGCGAGGCGATGGCGACGGAGTCGCCGAGGAGCCGGTCGTGGCGGATCTCGGCGGCGGTGGCGACGGGGTCGAGGGGGCGGGGGTCGCGCTCGCCGCGGACCGCGTCGTCGCGCCGGTCGTAGTAGATGAGCTCCCGGCCGTCCGCCAGCCGGGTCGTCGTCTTCTTCAACGGAGCTCCTCACCTGCGCCGAACCGCGCCGACCAAACACAAACAAACACAATGAAGCACAACTAAACAGTGGCGTCAATGTCGAGCGCAGCACCGGACCTCTCACGGATTCCCCGAGACATTCGCGACATATCGACAAGCTCAATCACGAATCAACAACTCAACCAAACAAAAGTATTCAGTTTCTGAAGGCCCGGGCGTAGCTTTCTGTGCACTCCGATCGCGCAGAGAAGCGAGTTCCCACCATGATCACCTTGGCCGAGGGGCTACGGCTCCCCACCAACGGGCTCGATTACACGATCCTGGCCCTCTACTTCATCGTCGTCCTCGGCATCGGGTTCGCGGCCAAACGCAGCGTGAAGACGAGCCTGGACTTCTTCCTCTCCGGGCGGTCACTGCCCGCCTGGGTCACCGGTCTCGCGTTCGTCGCCGCCAACCTCGGCGCCACCGAGATCCTCGGGATGGCCGCCAACGGCGCGCAGTACGGGGCCTACACCGTCCACTGGTACTGGATCGGCGCCATCCCGGCGATGGTCTTCCTCGGCCTGGTGATGATGCCGTTCTACTACGGCTCGAAGGTCCGCTCGGTGCCGGAGTTCCTGCTGCACCGCTTCGGCCCGTCCTCCCACCTGCTGTCGTCGGTGATCTTCGCCGTCTCGTCGGTCCTGATCGCGGGCGTCAACCTCTACGCCATGGCGATCGTGCTCCAGGCGCTGCTCGGCTGGCCGCAGTGGGTCGCCATCGTCGTCGCAGGCTTCTTCGTCCTCGCGTACATCACCATCGGCGGGCTGTCCTCGGCGATCTACAACGAGGTGCTCCAGTTCTTCGTCATCCTGGCCGCGCTGATCCCGCTGACCGTGGTGGGCCTCAAGCGCGTCGGCGGCTGGGACGGCCTGACCGACTCGCTCTCCTCTTCACACGGGGACGCCTTCCTCACCGCCTGGAAGGGCACCGGCATCGGCGAGGCCAACCCGCTCGGCGCGAACTGGCTGACCATCGTGCTCGGCCTCGGCTTCGTGATGAGTTTCGGCTACTGGACCACCAACTTCGCCGAGGTGCAGCGCGCGCTGTCCGCGAAGAACCTCTCCGCCGCCAAGCGCACCCCGCTGATCGCCGCCTTCCCCAAGATCTTCATCCCGCTGGCCGTGGTCGTCCCCGGCCTGATCGCCCTGGTCATGGAACCGACCCTGGGCAAGTCCAAGGACGGGCTCCAGTACAACGACGCGATCCCGGTGCTGATGCGCGACCTGCTCCCCAACGGCGTCCTGGGCATCGCGGTGACCGGCCTCCTGGCCGCCTTCATGGCCGGTATGGCCGCCAACGTCTCCTCCTTCAACACCGTCTTCACCAACGACATATGGGCGGCCTACCTGAAGAAGGGCCGGGAGGACGCCTACTACCTGAAGACGGGCCGGGTGGTGACCGCGGTCGGCGTGCTGACCGGCATGGGCACGGCGTTCATCGCCGCCGGCTTCAGCAACATCATGAACTACCTCCAGACCCTCTTCTCCTTCTTCAACGTCCCGCTGTTCGTCGTCTTCGTCATCGGCATGTTCTGGAAGCGGACCAGCGCCGCGGCCGGTTTCTGGGGTCTGCTCTCCGGCACCGCGGCCGCGATGGTCAACTACTTCTGGCTCTACAAGCAGGGCATCATCGCGATCCCCTCCGACCAGGGCGCCAACTTCGTCTCCTCCATCGTCGCCTTCGTCGTCGGCGCACTGGTGATGGTCGTGGTCACCCTCTTCACCGAGCCCAAGTCCGCCGAGTCGCTGGCCGGTCTGGTCTACGGCACGAGGTCCCCCGGCATGGCGGAGCTGCCGGCCGAGGGCGACGACGCCTGGTACCGCAGGCCCGCGCTACTGGGCTGGGGCGCCGTCGTCCTCGCCGCCCTCTGCTACCTCCCGTTCTCCCTCTGACCTGCCTGAACCAGCGGAGTTGACGCACCCATGAGTGACTACCAGCACGAGGTCGAGGAACTGGAACGCGAGTCGGCGACCGCCGCGCGGCTCTTTGACGTACGACGCATCATCGGCGGCCTGTTCACCGTCTACGGCGTGATCGTCACCATCGCCGGCCTGATGGCGAACGACGCGGACCTGAAGAAGGCCCAGAACATCAACATCAACCTCTGGACGGGCCTGGGCATGCTCGCCCTCGGCCTGTTCTTCCTGATCTGGCAGATGCTGCGGCCGGCGGTTGCGCCGGAGGCGGGGGAAGGGGAGGCCGAGGCGGAGGGTGGACCTGCGAAGGACTGAACGCGTCGTCACCCCGGCGGCGGCACCGGTGCGTCCGGTCCCGCCGCCGTGGCGCGCGCGGTCTGCCCGCCCGCCCGGTCCAGCAGCCCCGTACGCGCCGCGAGCGCGGCGGCCTCCAGCCGGGAGCCCACCTCCAGCTTCATCAGCACCCGCTGGACATGCGTCCGCGCGGTGCTCGGCGCGATGTCCATCCCCGCCGCGATCAGCCGGGTGTCCTCACCGTCCGCCACCCGCATCAGCACCTCGACCTCGCGCGGGGTGAGCAGCTCCAGCAGCCGCGCCCCCTCGTCGTCCGGCTGCGCCGCGGGGTGCAGCAGCTCCTCGAAGGCCTGCTGCAACAACTGCGGCGAGACCGCCGACTCCCCCGCCCGCGCCTTCATCATGGCGCGCTCCACGCCCTCGATCCGCTCGTCGTTACGGACGTAACCGGAAGCCCCGGCAGCAAAAGCGGCCGCAATTCCCCGCGGACTGGGCACCGGCCCCAACACCACCACCGCGACCTGCGGCCGCTCCTTCTTGATCCGTACGACGGGGTCAAAGGCCCCCGGCCGGGCCGGCGCCGCGGTGCCCAGCAGACACACCTCGGGCGCCCGGCTCACCACCAGCTCCGCGGCCCCCGCACTCGGCGCGGCCGCCGCCAGCACCCGGTGCCCGCGCAGTTTCAGCGCCGAGGCGAGCGCCTCCGCGAGCAGACGATGATCGTCGACCACCATGAGCCGCACGCCCATCGAGCAACCTCCCCCGCTCCGGCGGGCCCCGGCGCAGCCCCCGGCCGGGCCACTCGTCCCCGGGAAGCTACACGTTCGGCTGCGATACCGCGCCCCCTACCGGGAAGAAGCCCCTCGGAATGCTGGAATCCCGGCCAATGTGGGCTGGTTGGAGTGGTGGGGGCGGGGGCAGGGCTCTCATGGACCGGACCCTGCCGACGCACGGACCGCGGACGGCGTAACGGCGTATCCCGCCGCCCTCCGCGGAGTTGAGAGCGGCCTGCCCCGAGGCACTGCCCGTGGCAAGCAGCCTCCTTCGCCACACCGAGCGCCTCACCCGCCATCGCTGCTCTTCGAACTCCATCCCACTCCAGGCTGGTTGAATTCAAAAGAAACCGGTGGCCGGTTTTCCGGCGGAGCGTCATTGCTCGCATTGTCAGAGTCGTATGCGAAAGTAGGTTCGACAGTTGAGCTGAAACCGGGGAGGGAGCCGGCCGTCATGTCACTGGCCGACGAAGTAGCGGCAGCACACGCAGGGGATCCGAATCCGGCCGCGCTGGTGGGTGAGTTCCGTCGGACGCCGGTATTGATACCGCTTGTCAACGACTCCCTCATGTCGGCCGAGTTGTCCGGTATCCGCTGGATATACGCCTTCTCCGACGAACAGGAACTGGCTCGCTTCGCGATGTCCCGCGGCGCCGCTCCCGATACCGAACTGCCCTATGCCCGCGCGGTCGGCGCGCGTCTCTTGGACGTCGTCATCCCCGCCATCGAGGGACCGGCGGGCGTGGCGCTGGACGCGGGAAGTGAGCAGGGCATGGTGTTTCCGCCGGTCAGCGGCATCGTGCCGGACTCCGTGGCGATCGACCTCATCGAGCCCGACTCAACCGCAAGCGGGCCCGGAGCACCCGTGGCCGGAGGTGCGGCATGACATCCGCCGAAGGCTACGAGCTCGACCCGAATGCCTTGAAGCAGGTTACCAAGGGCATCCATGAGGCCATTGCAGAGCTGAAGGAACTGGGCTTTGACATCAACGCCCAACTCGGTCAGGGATTTGACAAATTGGCCCTCTCCGGCATGGAGAGCGGGCACGCCGGCATGAGTTCCGTCTTGGATTCGTTCTGCGAACGCTGGGGCTGGGGCGTTCGCCTGCTCATCCATGAGGCCAACGAATTCGCGCGCCGTCTTGATTTGTCGGCCGGGCTTTATCACGAGCAGGAGCAGTACGTTTCGACGACGTTGAAGGTCGGGGCGAACGCGCTGCTGATGGGGGACCCGACGATGACAGAGGAACAGCTCAAACACCGGACGTGGAAGCAAGTCCGCGACGACAACGCCATCACCCAGTTCGACGACGCGGACTGGGACCCCTCCTCTGCCAGATCCCGCAAGGCCTTTGAGGAAGTCGACCAGGCGGCGCAGCAGACAGGCGAGGACTTCTCGACGTCCAAGTGGGCGGGCGACGCGGGCCACAACTGGGCCCTGCGCCCGCTGAAAATCGTCCAAGAAAACCAAGCGCAGGAACAGGCGCAGGCGCAGGCGCGCGACCACGGCGGATCCTGAGGAACCGTCACACCTTCACCACCGCACAACCACTGCTGCAGAGCACCACTGGGGGGTTAGGAACTGATGGGCCTCGGCGACTTCATCAATTCCGCAGCCGAAAAGGCTGGCAACGCTGTCGACGGCATCAAGGAGGCGGCTGGCGAGGCCGTCGACTCCGCCTCGGACTTGACCGCCGACGGACTCGCCTACGTCGGTGCGGACGGCGCGGCCAAGGCCGTCCGCTCGGCCGGTGACGATGTCGCTGATGCGCTGGGCGCGCAGGTCGACGAGCGGCAGCTGGGCGAGAGCGACGACCCCAAGGAGCTGATCCATGGGGACGTCGCGAAGATCAATGAATCCGCCGCCCATCTGAAGGACTTCTACGCTGCCTTCGAGCGCGTCGGCCAGGGAATCCGCAAGCTCGACGCCGGGTCCTGGAAGGGAAAAGCCGCCGACAGCTTCCACGAGAAGTTCGACGTACACCCCAAGCAGTGGATGCGCACCGCGGATGCCTGCGAGTCGGCGTGGAAGGCCCTCGACTCCTACGCGGACACGGTCTCCTGGGCTCAGAAGAAGGCTCAGGCGGCCATCGACGCATGGCGAGCGGCCGAGAAGAAGACCATGAAGGCGTTCACAGCGCACAGCCACGCGGTCGACTCGTACAACGCCAAAGCCGACGCGTACAACTCCGCACTGGACGAAGGTTCCGACCCGGGCCCCAAGCCCGACAAACCCGGTGACTTCCACGACCCCTCTGAACAGGATCGCGAGGCGGCGCAAGAAATCCTCAAGAACGCCCGCAGCCAGCGCAACGAGGCCGCGGAGAAAGCACAGCGCGCCCTCAAAGGCGCCTTGGATCACGCCCCGCAGGCACCGAAGTTCACCACTGAGATGGCTCTCGACACCGCTGACGGCATCGCAGCCGGCGGCATGAACCTGATGCACGTCGTCGGCGGTGTGGGCAAGGCCCTTGTCGAAACGGTCAATCTGGCCCGCACGGTGAACCCGGCGGAACCGTACAACCTCGCCCACCCCCATCAGTACATGGCCAACGTCTCCAAGATCACACTCGGCCTCGCCAGTACCGCCGCCCACCCCGGGCGTTTGGCCAAGGGGATGCTCGGCGAGGGCTGGGGCAGCGACCCCGGGGATGCGCTTGGCGGCGTCATTGGCAACCTCATCGGCGCCAAGGGCGTCGGCGCCGTCGGCAAGGGCGTGATGAAGGCGGGGGCAAAGGACGCGGCCAAGGGGGCCGCGCGGACAGCCGTCAAGGACGGCGGGAAGCGCACCGTCATGGACCGGGCCCGTACCGCCTGGTGCAAGATCTTCGGCAACGACCCCATCGACATGGCCACCGGCCGGATGATCCTGCCGCAGACCGACGTCACGCTCCCCGGCAGCCTCCCGCTCACCTTCGCCCGAACCTTCGAGTCGTCCTACCGCACCGGCCGCTGGTTCGGGCCGACGTGGATGAGTACGGTCGACCAACGCCTGGAGATCGATCCCGAGGGCGTCATCCTCATCGGTGAAGAGGGCAACTTCCTCCTCTACCCGCATCCGGCGGTAGGTGTGCCCACTCTCCCCGCCGAGGGTGACGGCCACCACCTGGAGCTCACCCCGGACGGCGACTATGTTCTCACCGACCCGGTCACTGGCACCCGCCGCTACTTCACTACCTACACCGAAGACCTCGCCGTCCTCGACGAGATATCCGACCGGCGCGGCAACCACCACACCTTCGACTACACCGAAGACGGCACCCCTACCGCCATCACCCACAGCGCCGGTTACCGCCTCCTGCTCACCACCGAAGAGGGCCGCATCACGGCCCTCCACCTTGCAGGCGCGGCCCCCGACGGCTCCGACCAACTGCTGATGACATACGGCTACGACGAAGCCGGCAACCTCATCACCACAACCAATTCCTCCGGCCTCCCACTCCGCTTCACCTACGACGATCACGGCCGGATCACGTCATGGACGGATACCAACAACAGCAGCTACACCTACGTCTACGACGACGATGACCGCTGCATCTCACAGGGCGGCATAGCAGGCCACCTCCGCGCCCAGTTCACCTGGGGCGACCCGGATCCCGCAACGGGCCTGCGTACCAACACTTTCCATAACTCCCAAGGCCAGGTCACCCGCTACGAGGTCAACGAACGCCACCAGGTCGTCGCGGAGACCGACCCCACCGGCGCCACCACCCGCACCATCCGCGATGCCAAGCACCGCATCCTGTCGATGACCGACCCCCTGGGCCGCGCCACCCACATCGACTACGACGACGAGGGCCGCCCGGTGACCATCGTCGCCCCCGACGGAAGCCGATCCACCACTACCTACAACGACCTCGGCCTGCCTCTGAGCATCACCGGTCCGGACGGCACGACTTGGACCCACGCCTACGATGCCAACGGCAACCGGACGGCCACCACCGACCCCACTGGGGCCACCACCACCTACACCCACGACGAGCGCGGCCATATCGCCGCCGTCACCGACGCCTTGGGCCACACCACCCGCCTCTATTGCAACAAGGCGGGCCTGCCGATCTCGGTTACCGACCCCCTCGGCGCGGTGACCCACTACCGCCGCGACGCCTTCGGCCGCACCACATCCGTTACCGACCCGCTCGGCGAAACCACCCACATGGTGTGGACGGTTGAAGGGAAGCCGGCTGCCCGCATAGAGGCCACCGGCGCCACCGAGGAGTGGACCTACGACGGCGAAGGCAACCGTCTCACCCACACCGACGCCATCGGCCAGACCACCCGCTTCGAATACACCCACTTCGACCTGCTGACAGCCCGCACCGACCCGGACGGCGCCCGCCACGAGTTCACCCACGACACCGAACTCCGCCTCACCCAGGTCACCAACCCCCAGGGCCTGACCTGGAACTACGCCTACGACGGCGCAGGACGCCTCATCTCCGAGACGGACTTCGACGACCGGATCCTGGCCTACACCCACGACGCCGCAGGCCAACTGGCCGCCCGCACCAACACCCTCGGCGAGATCACCACCTACAGCCGCGACGCCCTCGGCCGCATCACGGAGAAGAACGCCGCTGGCCTGATCACCACCTACGAGCACGACGCGGGCGGCAGCCTTCGGCAGGCAGCCAACCCCGACGCCACCGTCACCTACACCCGCGACCTCCTCGGCCGCGTCACCGCCGAGACCGTCAACGGCCGCACCATGACGTTCACCTACGACGCTCTGGGCCGCCGCACCTCCCGCACCACGCCCACCGGCCACACCACCACCTACACCTACGACGCCGCCGGCAACCGCACCGCCATGGACATCGCCGGCCATGTCCTCACCTTCGACCACGACGCCGCCGGCCAAGAACTCACCCGCACCATCGGTGACCACCTCCAGCTCGCTCACACCTGGGACCCCACCGGCCGCCTCACCAGCCAGTCACTCACCACAGCTGCCACCGACACCCTCCAGCCCCTCACCGGCGCGGACCGCCCACAGAACCCCGCCGCCGAAGCACGCCGAGTCCTCCACCGCGGCTACACCTACCGCCCCGACGGCAACCTCACCGCGATCGACGACTCCCACACCGGCCGCCGCACCTTCGACCTCGACCGCGCCGGACGCGTCACCGCCGTCCACGCCACCGACTGGACCGAGACCTACGCCTACGACGAAGCCGGCAACCAAACCCACGCCACTTGGCCGGACCGCCATGCCAACGCCTCAGCCCGGGGTGAGCGCACCTACGCCGGCACCAATATCACTCGCGCTGGCCGCATCCGCTATGAACACGACGCCCTTGGCCGAGTAACCCTCCGCCAGAAAGCTCGCCTCTCCCGCAAACCCGACGCCTGGCACTATGCCTGGAACACCGAGAGCCGTCTCACCACCACCATCGCCCCGGACGGCGCTACCTGGCGCTACGCCTACGACCCATTCGGCCGCCGCATAGCCAAAAAACGCCTCGCTATGGACGGCCAAACAGTCACTGAGCAAGTAGAATTCACCTGGGAAGGTTCCACTCTAACCGAACAGACTACGCAGGTGGCGGGGGCGCCAAAATCCATCACCCTTACCTGGGACCACAAGGGTTTGATCCCCCTAACTCAGCTTGAGCGTAAATACTCAGCTCAAGATATCCCCCAATCACCTCAATGCATTATTGACCAACGGTTCTTCGCGATAGCCACAGATCTGGCAGGCACGCCGACGAATCTCTCGTCAATGGACGGCACGATCGCATGGCAAGCTCGAGGTGCATTCTGGGGCGGAACGACATGGAGTCGCGCCGACACAGCCTACACACCCCTCCGGTTTTCCGGTCAATATTTCGACCCGGAAACTCAACTACACTACAACTTCCATCGTTACTACGACCCCACTGTTGGCCGTTACCTGTCCCCGGATCCCCTCAGGCTAGCGCCGAAGCCAAATCCGATCACCTATGTACTCAATCCTCACGCCCAGATAGACCCACTCGGTCTTTTTGACTGCAAGGTTAGCCGTGCAGAGGCCAGGAGCAATGCCCTTCGGGACGCGGGAATACCTGACGATGCGGTACCATTTGACAGCAATGATTACATAAAGGCAACCAAGCCAGAATATCAGGGTGGGGGGATGTTGCTCGACGAAAATGGTAGGCCAATATTTTACCGTCAGGAGTGGTTCGAGCGAGCCGATGGCGAAATCATTGTCTACCAGGATCACTGGTTTGGCCATCAAGAACCCGGAACACCCGGACACCAACCGGCACATGTCCACGTGCGGCCGTATGGCGAGGAAAGGAACGGACAGGTGCCAGGATGCGAGGAGCACTATTATTACAACCCAAGTCTTGGCTGAATCGATAGAGAACCCGCAGGAGCTCATCAGCCTATACGGCAGTGTGCCGAATCTTGACACCGTCAAGATTCGATCAGTTCACTTGAGTAGACTCGGCCCGATGGTCAAATTGCGCTTCGACCTGCCAACATATCCAGAAAGCGTTCCCGCCGAGTGGAATGAATTCCACTGCGATACAGTTCAATGCCAGGTCGAATTCGTCAATGTGAGCAATTTTAGATTGACAAGTTTGACCCTGCCGGTCACGGCTGACATCGCATTCTCGATCGGCGACAGAACGGCTAGCGTCGAGATTGAAGGCCCCGGAACGTCTATCGCATTCAACTGCCTCCCCTTTACGCTGGTCGGGCACGTCGGCGCGTTTAAAGCTTCCAGCGATGGGTCCGATTCCGGAAGGCATTTCTACGCTCGGAAGATCGACGCCAAGCTCTTCGACTCAATTCCAAGCCTGCACCAGGGGGCGTTTTATGACAGCATCTAACTGGAGAGACCTCCTGGACGACTCGGGAGGAATTGAGAGGTTCTATGAATTCGGCCCCGAGTTGAGCTCATGCAATCTGATCTACCTCCACATGGATGAACGCAGCCAGAGTCTCACGATGAGCCTTGAGGCCGAAGAGCCCTTCAACCTACCTCGCGAAGGTGAGTATCCAGAGGGCTGCAACGTCGTCGCATTCCACTTGTCTTTCTTCGGCGTTAAAGATCTCGAATTCGATGGATGGCAAACCCAGGCCGATAAGATCATCAAGGTATCCAAACGCCAATCGGACGGATTTATTTATACCTCAATCACGGGCCACGAGGAGTTCATGAAATTCACTGCGGATAGCACGTCCATCATTCACTCGCAAGCCAAACGCAAGGCCATGGAGTAAGCGATAGGGATTCTTCGATACCACTAGGGTAGCTCGCCCCAACACCTTCTCTGCCCTAGCCGCAGATTCATGCACAACCGCATATAAGCCCGCATCAGTGACCGCATGTTGGCTCATGTACTGCATTTTATTCGGCCCTCAGCAGCATGAGCATAGGCCTCAACTCCTGCTTGACGTAACGGCTCAGGATGCCCACCAGGCGCCGGACATCGTAGCGTGCCGTCAGAGGGGCAGAAATCAAGGTGTGACTGGCGTGATCAAGAAGTCCTTCCCGGGCTTCCGGCCGCGCCTTGGAGAAGAGAAAAGAGAGAAGTGCATGTCCACTCCGCCACAACTCCCAGATGGTTACGGGCCGATGCCCGGTTACGGGGTGCCGCAAGGCGTGCCGCAGCAGGGGCCGCCGCCAGTTGGGTATCCGGTGGGTGGTACTCCCGCCGGCCCCACACCGTACGGCCAGCAGCCTGGCCCCTACGGGATGCCGCAGCAGGCGCCCCAGTTCGGGTACGGGGGCGGGCCCGGGATGCCGCCCCTACCGCCGAAGCGGAAGGCCGCGAAGGCCTTCGGCATTCTCGGCGCCATAGCCGGTGTCCTGGTGATCGGGACGGTGGCGTCGACCGGGGTGTTCCGTGGTGGCGGGAGTTCGTCGGGCGGGTCCGACAGTGGGCCGCGGTACCGGATCACGGTGCCGCAGACGCTGGCGGACGGGGAGTACAAGCTCGCCAAGGACATATCCCAGCAGGCCACGGAAACGGTGGGTGAGGGCGGGGCCAATGAGCACAACGTCACGACGTCGGGCGGCCAGTACTCGTCCGGGACCAAGATGCTGGTGATGGTGGGGATCTACGGCGTTATCGACGACCCCCAGACAGCTATCGATCACAGCATCGAGGGCATGAAGGACGACAGCGACACGGAAGTCGCGGTGGCCGACAAAAAGTTCACGCCCAGCAGGGGCGGAGAATCAGTCACCTGCGGTGTGGACGTACGGACGGAGATGGGCAAGAAGGTCACGCTGACGTTCTGCGTCTGGGCCGATTCCACTACGAGCGGGAATGTCGCGGAATCCGACTCGGCGGAGCTGGCAAAAGACCCGCGCTCCATCGACCTACAGGCCTTCGCCGACAAGACGGACAAGATTCGGAGTGAGGTCAGGAAGCCGGTGGGGTGAGATTCCAGATTCCGGATGCCGGCCCGCTCTGAAGTACCGCCGGTCACCACGTGGCCTGGAGGCCGTTGTCCCGCGTTGACCGGCGTCGCAGTACGAGGGTCCCGGTCGACCCCGCCCCCTACGCCTCCTCCGCCAACTCCAGCCACCGCATCTCCAACTCATCCTTCTCCGCGCTCAGTTCACGGAGCTGGGCATCCAGACCCGCGACCTTCTCGAAGTCCGTCGCGTTCTCGGCGATCTGGGTGTGGAGGGTGGCTTCCTTGGTGCCGATCTTGTCCAGTTGGCGTTCGATCTTCTGGAGTTCCTTCTGGGCGGCGCGGTTGACGGCCGCGGCCTTCTTGGGGGCCGCCGCGGTCTGCTGCGCGGGGGCCGGGGTGGCAGCGTCGATGACCTGCTGTCGGCGTTCCAGATATTCGTCGAGGCCGCGGGGCAGCATCCGCAGTGTGGCGTCGCCGAGGAGGGCGTGGACGCGGTCGGTGGTGCGCTCGATGAAGTAGCGGTCGTGGCTGATGACGATGAGGGAACCGGGCCAGCCGTCGAGGAGGTCCTCCAGCTGGGTCAGGGTCTCGATGTCGAGGTCGTTGGTGGGCTCGTCGAGGAAGAGGACGTTGGGCTCGTCCATCAGGAGGCGGAGGATCTGCAGGCGGCGGCGCTCACCGCCGGAGAGGTCGCCGACGGGCGTCCACTGCTTCTCCTTGGTGAAGCCGAACTTCTCGCAGAGCTGGCCGGCGGTCATCTCGCGGCCCTTGCCCAGATCGACGCGCTCGCGCACCTGCTGGACGGCCTCCAGCACCCGCAGCGTCGGGGGGAGTTCGCCGACCTCCTGGGAGAGGTAGGCGAGCTTGACGGTCTTTCCGACCACGACGCGGCCGGCCGCCGGCTGGGCCTCGCCCTGGGTCCGGGCCGCTTCGGCCAGTGCCCGCAGCAGCGAGGTCTTGCCCGCGCCGTTGACGCCTACCAGGCCGATCCGGTCGCCGGGGCCCAGCTGCCAGGTCAGGTGCTTGAGCAGGACCTTCGGCCCGGCCTGGACGCTGACGTTCTCCAGCTCGAAGACGGTCTTGCCGAGGCGGGAGCTGGCGAACTTCATCAGCTCGGCGTTGTCGCGGGGCGGCGGGACGTCGGCGATCAGCTCGTTGGCCGCCTCGATGCGGAAGCGGGGCTTGCTCGTACGGGCCGGGGCGCCGCGCCGCAGCCACGCCAGCTCCTTGCGCATCAGGTTCTGCCGCTTGGCCTCTTCGGTGGCGGCGATCCGCTCCCGCTCGGCCCGCGCGAAGACGTAGTCGCTGTAGCCGCCCTCGTACTCGTGGACGTCGCCGCGCTGGACGTCCCACATCCGGGTACACACCTGGTCGAGGAACCAGCGGTCGTGGGTAACGACGACCAGCGCCGAGCGGCGGGCCCGGAGGTGGCGGGCCAGCCAGGAGATGCCCTCGACGTCGAGGTGGTTGGTGGGCTCGTCGAGGACGATCAGGTCCTGCTCGGCGATCAGCAGCTTGGCCAGCGCGATCCGGCGGCGCTCACCGCCGGAGAGCGGGCCGATGACGGTGTCCAGGCCGTGGGTGAAGCCCGGCAGGTGCAGATCGCCGAAGAGGCCGGTGAGCACGTCGCGGATCTTGGCGTTGCCGGCCCACTCGTGGTCGGCGAGGTCGCCGATGACCTCGTGCCGGATGGTGGCGGCCGGGTCGAGGGAGTCGTGCTGGGTGAGGACGCCGAGGCGCAGACCGCCGCTGTGGGTGACCCGGCCGTCGTCCGCGTCCTCCAGCTTGGCGAGGATCCGGATCAGGGTGGTCTTGCCGTCGCCGTTGCGCCCGACGACGCCGATCCGGTCCCCCTCGTTGACGCCGAGCGAGACACCGTCGAGCAGGGCACGGGTCCCGTAGACCTTGCCGACGGCTTCCAGATTGACGAGGTTGACGGCCATCTCACTCCTGCACTTCACATGCACTTCACATCGATCGACCTGTCCAGCCTAGTCGGCGTGGGGAGGCGGGCCGCCGGGAGATCAATACCTGTGGATAAGTGCGGGGAGATGAGTACCGGGGGATGAGTATCCGTACTGATGGCAGGGCCGGCGGGCGCTCCTAGCGTGGGCCGCATGATCAATGACCAGGCTGCTCCGGATGCTCTTCCCGTGCGCGAGACGGCATCGTCGGACACAGGCTCCACCGTGGGCCGTGTCGTCATCGGCCTGCTGGTGCTGGCGTTCGCCGGGGTGACCGGGCTGTTCGCGCCCCTGCTGGTGATGGCGAGCGACAACTGTAACGAGGGGGACGCGCGCGCGATCTGCTCCGCGAGCGTCCAGCAGATCGTCGGCGGCCTGCCGGTCGGCGCCGCCTTCGTGGCCGCCCTCCTGGCGGTGGTGGGCATGGCCAACAGGAGCGCGGCGGGCTGGGGCTGCCTCCTGGCGGCGCCGTTTCTGCTGGTGGTGTCCTGGGTGGTGGCACTGGGCCTCGCGGGCGGCTGAGGCACCCCGCTCGCAGCTGTGACGTGTCGCTGTAACGTGCCGCCATGGCACCGGACTTGGACATGGGCACGGCAGTGGAGACGGTACGCGGGCTGGTCTACGGCCCGAGCGGGAAACAGTTGGACGTCTACCGTCCGGCCGGGGTGTCCGGCCCGGCGCCCACCGTGCTGCTGTGGCACGGCATCGGCCCCGACGAGCGGGACGTGCTGGAACCGCTGGCGCGGGCGTCGGCGGCGCTCGGTGCGCTGGTGCTCGTACCGGACTGGCGCTCGGACGCCCCCGACGGCGGCCGGGCGCATCTGCTGGAGTCCGTCGCCTTCCTCCGCAAAGAGGCGGGCGGGCTGGGCGGCAACGAGGCGTCGTGCGTGCTGGCCGGGTGGTCGGCGGGGGCCGGGGCCGCGCTCGGCGTCGCGCTGCGGCCCGAGAGCGCGGCGGACTGGCGGCCGAGGGCACTGGTGGGTGTGGCGGGCCGCTACGACCTGCCGGCGCGCACCACCGGCACCCCGCCACTGGACGATCTCACCGCGGGCCGGGAACCGGGCGTAGCGGTCCACCTGGTGCACGGCGCCCACGACACCGTTGTGGATGCGCGGTACTCCCGCGGCCTCGCCGGGACGCTCCGGGCCGCGGGCCGGACGGTGACCCTCCAGGAGCCGGACACGGACCACGCGGGCGTGATCATGACTGCGTACGACCCGGCGGCGGACCGCTGCGTCCCGACGACCGCCGGGCACGCGCTACGGGCGGGGCAGCTCACCGCCGAGGCGCTGGCGAGGGCTGCGGCGGCCGGTCCCAGCCGAATGTGACCGGTCTCGTTAAGGCTCGATCGCGGCGTTGTGAGCCTCGGCGGGATCGGCGTCCCCGGCTCGTGCGACAGCTACCGCGTCCAGCAGGGGCCAGCCGTCGATCTCCACTTCCTGCCGTTCCCCCGGCTGCCAGCCGCGGGCCGACGCCGCGTCGAGCAGGGCCCGGACGGCACCTGGTTCATGCAGGTTCAGGGAGGCACCCCGGACGTACCCCACGTCTCCGGAGCCCAGGGGAGCCCCGCCCGGGACGTACCGGCCAGGGCCCTCGGCGAAGACGATGCGCAGCGGGCCGCCGGTGCCGGCCGGCTGCGGGTACAGCGTGAGGGTCTGGCAGCAATCTGCGGAGCGGCCGCTGTCCGGCACGCAGTGGCTGTGGCGGAGCGTCCACAGGTACGACCGCCCGTCGGCGACCAGTCGGCGCGGCTTCTTCGGATGGCGGAGCACGGAACCGAGGGTACGTGGCCATCCGATGAGGCAAGACAGGACGAGAGACGGGACAAGGCAGGCGGAACGGAATCCGTGCGGCTCCGGCCCGGGGCCCGGAGGTCAGCGGCGGCCGCCCCCGCCGGACGACCAGGTGTTGAGCCTCCGTACGGCCTCCTCCAACTCCCGGCGCCGGGCCGCCTGGTCTCCGGGGTGCCGCGGCTCCTCCGGCGGGCGGACGTACGGCCGGACGAGACGGAGGCCGTCCTGACGGCACAGCGGGAGCAGTTCGGGCGGGAGCCGCCGGACGCGCATGAGGCGGCGCCGCGGCGGAGCCTTTGGCAACCAGGCCGTGAGGTCGCTCAGCTCAGCGACTTCTCGATGGCCTCGAAGACGTCGGCGTCGGTCTCCTGCTGCCAGGCCGGAAGGTCGGGCCAGTCCGCGACATAGCCCGGCTTCGGGTCGTCGAACTGCTTGAACATCTGGGCCGTCCAGCAGATAGCGACGAAGCGGCCCTTCTGTTCCCGGGACAGCCTGGCCGTCTTCCCGTCGCTGACCTCGATGAACTGGCGCACCTGCGCGTGGACCGACCCGGCGGCCGCGCGCTCCCACTCCGGGGTGTCGGCCCACGGAGTGACGTAACCGGCCTTGGGCTCCCCAGGGAAGTGCTGACGCACTCCCGCAATCCAGGCTTCCCGGAACAGTCGTGCACCCTCGGTCTGCGACATGTCATCCCCTCTCGTCACGGCGTCCTCAGCGCGGCGACCTCCGCCCCCAGCTCAGCCACGCGGTGATCGCGGCTCAGGGGGCCGAACTCGTCGCACAGGTCTCGGAGTCTACGGGCGATGTATCCGGAGGATGAGGCACGAGCCAGCTCGACGGCTTCCCTTCCATACGTGACCGCCTGCTCAGGATCGCGCCGCTGCACTCCGATGGCCGCCAGGTCCGTCAGCACCGCACCTCTTCGACGCAGCGACTGTCCGGATGCCAAGGGTGCGTGCTGCAAAGCCTCTCGCAGCGTTCCCTCCGCCAGGTCCAGGCGCCCCAGTCGCACGTACCGCGCACCACGCTCCTCCGCGAGCCGGGATCCGTCGAACCTGAGCCACCCGCCGTTGGCGCTCTCCGGGGTGAGCTCCCGGACCTCCTCGGCACGCCCCAACGCGCGCTCACACGCGTCCAGGTCGCCGAGGCCGGCGTATGCCTCGGCTTGCACCGAGGCGACCCAACAGCGGGTCGAGAGCCCCTTGTCCCCACGCCCGGCCAACGCCTCGGCCGCGCCGAGCAGCTGCGCCGCCTCACGATAACGGTGCTCCGACAGGTCGACGTAGGCGTGCCGTACGAGTGCGCAGGCCCACAGGTCGTACGCTCCGGCGTCCTTGCTGATCGATGCCGCGAGCGCGTACGAGGCAGCGGCGTCGGCATACCGGTTCGCGTCGAATGCCACCTCACCGGCCAGCTGAAAGAGGTCTGCCGCTGCGCTCAGGAGCGGGCGGGTGTTGCCGCGCCTGTTCGCCAGGGCCTCGTTGAGCGTCGCCAGCTGATCACGGACAACGGGGTAGACGGATCCCTTGGAGCGCGCCAGTTGGTAGACCTGCCACAGGTGGCTGTTCATACGGGCGAAGTCAGCGGGAGTTCCCCGGCGGACGCCTGCGGTGAGGGCTTCCGCCTCCGCGTGCGGGAGAGGGGCCAGCGCCCCGCTGACGGTGAGTATGCGGAGGAATTCACGGCGGATCATTTCGTCGGGGTCTCCCGCGTTCGAGGGGTCACTGGGCTGCTGCCCCGGCCTCTTCTCGCTTGCCGCTCGTGACGGCGTCAGAAGGGCGTCCAGCTCGTGAAAGCTGATGTCGAGGGCGGTAGCCAAGGCTCGTCGCTGGGGTGGTTGAGGAGCGATCCTGCCGCTCTCCCAGCGTCCGACCGTCGTGCGGTCCACACCGAGTAACTGGGCCATTTTCTCCTGACTGTAGCCCAGGGTCCTGCGCCTTTCCGCCAGTCCCATGACCGACCCTTCCCGCAGTGCGACCTGTCCGAAGTCCGTGCACGGATCTGCCTCAAGACTGCCGCATCGATGCCGTGGAGTACCGCAACTCCAAGCGCTTTTCTGGATGTTGCCCCGGACGAGCGCAAGGGATCCACGGAGGAGTTCGGTCATGACCACGAGAGGCGAGACTCCGGCACACGAGCCGGACGACGGTAGGCGGACTCAGAGCCCGGGTGCCGGACAGCGAGTCCTCATGACGCTCAGGGTCTCCCATGACTCCGGCCGGACGTGGAGCCCGGTGACGAAGGTACGGGAGGACCGGCCTCGGGCGCTCCCCGACAACTCTGGCGGCTTCCCTCCGTGTACGTGCCCGCGCTGCACCGGCCGCGAGGCACTCTTCGGGGCCTCCACTCAGGTGGTGTCGTGATGAGGTGCGCGAACTGGCGCCGACTGCCCTTGGACCTGGCGCGGAAAGCGCGGGAGAGGTCGGCCTCGAAGTGCGTCGACAGCACCGTTCAGTGCCAGTTGTGCGCCCACGAAGACAGTCAGCACTACGGCTTGCTCGACGACCTGGAGTACGGCACCGCGCTGTGGTTCCGGTGGGGCGCTGCCGGCACGGAGCTGGCCGTACTGGCGGACTGCCCAGTGCCCGACGCCCAGGGGCCGGGCAGGGAGGGCTGCTGCCTGTTCGCCGGCCACGCCGGACAGCACACCTGGGAAGAGGCCCACCTCGTGGAGGACCCGTGCACAAGCTGATCGCAAGTCCGTACAACGGCACGTTCCTCGTCGCACACCCCGGCGACCGGGCAGGGATGCAGATTCCCCGGGCGATGTACGAGCGGCTCACCGCGCTCACCGAGAGCGGTGACCCCTTGCCGGACTGGCTCCTCGAAGGCGCCCGATCCGCCTGGGGTCTGGATCTGGCGGGCGTGCCCACGCGGGATGTCGTCCTGGTGCGGACGCGGACCCGGCTCGGTTACGGCCGTGCCACATACGAGATCAACAAGGGCTGCAACTTCAACTGCGAGCACTGCTACCTCGCGGAGCGGAAGTTCGAGGGCCTTCCGTGGGACGGCAAAGCGCGACTCCTGCGCCTGCTGCGCGAAGCCGGGGTGCTGTGGTTGCAGTTCACCGGCGGCGAGCCGTTGATCGACCGCGACTTCATGGACGCGTATGCGCTCGCCTTCCGGTCCGGGATGCTGATCGAGATCCTCACCAACGGCTCCCGGCTGCACCGCCCCGAGCTCATCGGGATGCTGCGGGACCTGCCGCCGCACAAGGTGACTGTCTCCCTCTACGGCGCGACACCGGACAGCTTCGACGCCCTCACCCGGAAGAAGGGAGCGTTCAGGCTGGTCGAGAAGGGGTTGGCCGCCGCGTCTGAGGCCGGGATCGCACTCGAACTGGCCCTGATCGTCACCCGGCACAACGCGCACGAGCTGGACGCCATGCGTGCTCTCGCCGACCGCTACGGGACGGGCCGTACCGAGTACGGGACGATCTCCCCGACGTATTCGGGCACCCCCGAGCCCCTGGCCGCGCAGGCCCCCGGTTTCCTGGACAAGAGCAGTGTCTTCCAGGGCTGCCCTGCCGGTCACACCTTCTTTCATGTCGACCCGCATGGCCTGGCGACCATGTGCAAGGTCGGCCGCGAAAACCCCATCGACCTGATGTCCGAGGGCACGGACGGGCTCCTCCGCCTGCCCGGCATCGCCGATGCCCAAATGCTTCGCACCGGTGGCTGCGGCGGCTGTCAGCTCTCCGGCACCTGCCGGGTCTGCCGACCGCTCGCCAAGGCATACCAGGAGGCGAAGGCACCACTCAACACCTACTGCCAGCACGGAAGCGAGGAAGCGCAATGACCACTGTCATGGTGGAGATCACGCCCCGGCCTCAGGCCCAGGAAGAGCCCGAGGGAGTCGTTCTCCTGGAGGACCTGGAGAGGCTGACCGAGGGCGCCGTCCCCGGCTGCAACGACGACAACCCCTACCGGTAGTCATCCAGCCGTACACCACCGCGGGGGCTTCGTGGCGTTCACCGTCCGAAGCTCCCGCACCACCCGCACCGTGGAAGAGTGAGGTCCCATGGCGACCACCCGCATCGGCCTCGACCGGCTGCCCGCCGCGGCGCGCGCCGCCGTCGAGCGGCACACCGGCCCCTTGCTCACGATCGTGGAGGCCACCGAGGGCTTCAACAGCGAGATCGCCGCCCTCGTCACCGCCGCCAAGGGGACCTGGCACATCAAGGGGCTGCGCACCGACCACCCCCGCGCCTGGACCCAGCGCCGGGAGGCAGCCATCGCCCCTTTTCTCACCGGGATCGCTCCTGCGCTCCGCTGGCGCGTAGAGACCGCTGGGTGGGACCTCCTCGGCTTCGCAGTCCTGGACGGCCACCACGCCGACTATTCCCCCGGCTCCCCCGACCTCCCCGAAGTCGCTGCCCTCTTGCGCCGCCTCGGTGAAACCCCCCGCCCGGACATCGAACTACGCCTCGCTGAACAGCGTCTGGAGCGCTACGCCACCCACCCCGACGACCTCCGCTTCTTTGCAGGGGAGCACCTCCTGCACACCGACCTGAACAACACCAACGTGCTCGTCAACGACCGTGCCCCACAAGGAGACCGGGCCCGCCTCGTGGACTGGGCCTGGGCCACCCGGGGAGCTTCCTGGCTCGACGCCGGCTACTGGGTCATCTGGCTCATCGCCGCCGGTCACACGCCCGCCTCGGCGGAACGCTGGGCCGCGGGGATGCCCGCGTGGCACACCGCACCGGCCGCGGGCCTCACCGCCTTCGCCGCTGCCAACCGCAACGTCTGGGACGAGAGCAGCACCGTCGACCCCGACCCGTGGCACCTGCGCCTGGCGGCTGCCGCGGCCACTTGGCACGACCACCGCGAGACCGCCTGAACTCGGGCCCGCCCCTCCCTAGACCACCCTCGCCCCCACCGCCGGCCCCTCAGCAACCCGCACCTGCCGGCAAGTCCCCGACGCCATCAGCGCCGCAGCCACCTCCCGGGCCGCCTCCGCATCCTTGACCAGGAAGGCCGTCGTCGGCCCGGACCCCGAGACCAGGGCGGCCAGCGCACCCGCCGCGGTCCCCGCCTCCAACGTCTCGGTCAGCGAAGGCCGCAGCGACAGCGCCGCCGGCTGAAGGTCATTGGCCAGGGCCGCGGCAAGTGCGGTGGCGTCGCCGGACTCCAGCGCGGCCAGCAGCTCCGGCGCCGCCTCCGGCTCCGGGACGTCCGTTCCCGCCGTCAGGCGGTCGAACTCGCCGTACACGGCCGGGGTGGAGAGGCCGCCCTCGGCAACCGCGAAGACCCAGTGGAAGGTGCCGCCGACGGACAGCGGGGTCAGGAGTTCGCCGCGGCCACGGCCCAGCGCCGCCCCGCCCACCAGGCTGAAGGGCACATCGCTGCCCAACTCGGCGCAGATGGTGAGGAGTTCGTCCTGCGAGGCACCCGTGGACCACAGGGTGTCGCAGGCCAGGAGGGCGGCGGCGGCGTCCGCGCTGCCGCCGGCCATGCCGCCCGCTACGGGGATGTCCTTGCGGATGTGGAGGTGGACGTGTGGCTCGATGTTGTGGCGGGCCGCGAGGAGTTCGGCGGCGCGGGCGGCCAGGTTGGTGCGGTCCAGGGGGATCTGGTCGACGTCGTGGCCCTCGGCGGTGATCCGGAGGGTGTCGGCGGGGGTGGCGGTGACCTCGTCGTAGAGGCCGACGGCGAGGAAGACGTTCGCCAGGTCGTGGAAGCCGTCCGGGCGGGCGGCGCCCACCGCCAGCTGGACGTTGACCTTGGCCGGTACCCGGACGGTGACCGGGGTGGCGGTCGCGTCGGTCGTGTCAGTTGTGTCGGTCATGCCTGCTCTCCCCCTGGTGTCTGCTCTCCCCTTGAGGCGTGTGCTCCCCCCGACTGCCGGATACCGGGCGCCCCGCCCGGCCCCTTGTGCTCGGCGATCCTCGCGAACTCCTCGACGGTCAGTGCCTCGCCGCGGGCCTGCGGTGAGACGCCCGCGGCGACCAGGGCGGCTTCCGCGGCGGCGGCCGAGCCGGCCCAGCCGGACAGGGCGGCGCGCAGGGTCTTGCGGCGCTGGGCGAAGGCGGCGTCGACGACGGCGAAGACCTCGTCGCGGGAGGCGGTCGTCTCGATCGGCTCGGTGCGGCGGACCAGGGAGACCAGGCCGGAGTCGACGTTGGGGGCGGGCCAGAAGACGTTGCGGCCGATGGCGCCGGCGCGCTTGACCTCGGCGTACCAGTTGGCCTTGACCGACGGGACGCCGTAGACCTTGTTGCCGGGGCGGGCGGCGAGCCGGTCGGCGACCTCGGACTGGACCATGACCAGGGTGCGGTCGATGGTGGGGAAGGTCGCGAGCATGTGCAGCAGCACCGGCACGGCGACGTTGTAGGGGAGGTTGGCGACCAGCGCGGTGGGCGCGGGGCCGGGCAGCTCGGTGACGTGCATGGCGTCGCTGTGCACCAGCGCGAAGCGGTCGGCGCGGCCGGGCAGCCTGGCGTCGACGGTGGACGGCAGTGCCGCGGCCAGCACCTCGTCGATCTCGATGGCGGTGACCCGGTCGGCGGCCTCCAGAAGCCCCAGGGTCAGCGAGCCGAGCCCCGGGCCGATCTCGACCACGACGTCGTCGGGCCGGACCTCGGCGGTGCGGACGATCCGGCGGACGGTGTTGGCGTCGATGACGAAGTTCTGGCCGCGCTGCTTGGTGGGGCGGACGCCCAGCGCGGCGGCCAGCTCGCGGATGTCGGCGGCGCCCAGCAGGGGACCGGGATCGTCGGTGGTGCTCTTGCTCATGCCACAGCCTCGTTGTGCTCGTTCACCCGTGAAGCTTACGGCCGCAGACCGGCCACGGGCTCGCCCCCCTGCGGATGTAGAGCTTCTTGGCCCGGAAGGTCTGCTCCTGGGGCGAGGCGTCCTGGGGGCGGCCGCGGCCGCCGAGGGCCCGCCAGGTGGCCACATCGAACTGGTAGAGCCCCCCGTAGGTGCCCGAGGAGTCGACGGCGTTCGGCCGGCCGCCCGCCTCGCACTGGGCCAGCGCGTGCCAGGCGAGGTGGTCGGCGCCGCGCACGGAGGTGGGCAGTTCGCGGATGCCGAGGTGCACGATCTGCGGGCGCGGGGTGCGCACCACCTCGCTGTGCAGCCGCTTCGGTTTCTGCTTGACGCCGTTGACGCTGCGCATCCGGTAGGTGATCCGCCGCACGCCGGGGCGGCCCTGCTGGACGACCACGACGGCGCCGCGGGCCAGCCGGGAGTCGGCCCGGTGGATCGTACGGAACGGGATGCGCCGGTCGCGGACCTCCTTGGAGCCGGTGATCCGCAGCACCGAGAGGGTCTGGCCGTCGTGCGGGAAGCTGTCCGGCGGCACCGAGGTGGTGTCCTGGCCGCGCAGCGTGAGCCCGGCGTCGGCGAGCGCCTCGCGGACGGTGGCCGCGTTGGTGCGGAGCCGGTGTTCGCGGCCGTCGGCGACGATCACCACGGAGCGTTCGGTACGGACCGCCAGCTCCATGCCGCGCTGCGCGATGCGCCGGGAGCGGGAGGCCGACAGATAGGCGCCGTCGGCCCGTACGCCGATCTGGTGGAGGGCGCCGGCGACGGTGTCGGCGGTGGTCCACACCGTGCGGCGCTGTCCGTCGATGGTCAGCACGACGGGGCGGCCGTGCCGGACGACGACCTCGTCGCCGCTGCTGAGGGCGGTGCCGGGGGCGGGCGCGACGATGTCGTGGGCGCCGATGTCGAGCCGCTGGTCGGCCAGCAGGTCGTCGACGTCCGAGGCGAAGGTGTGCAGGGTGCGCGGGGTGCCGTCGACGGTGAGCCGGACCGCCTTGTCGTGCGCGATGAAGGCGGTGGTGCCGCCGGCGAGGAAGGCCACCACCAGGGCCCGGGGCAACAGCCCGCGCAGCGCGTCGGGGCGTTCGGCACGGCGTCTGCGACGGCCGCGCGCGGCGCGGTGGTTGCTGCTCTGCGAAGGACTCACGGCGCGCTCCACATGCCACGGATGCGGTTGACGGCCGGAATGTAGCGGAGGAGGAGGTGACTCTCCAAAGTTGACCCGATACGGAAAGTGATCGGAATGGAGGGGGCAGGGAAGGGTTTTCCGGCGATTTCCGGTGATTTGCGGGGACCTTTGGGGCGGCGTACGGCGCCTTCGGAAACCGTCGGAAGCCGGCCCCCGAACCGTCAGTAACCGAAGGCCCGCGCCGTGTTCGCCGCGACGGCGGTGGCCATCGCGTCCTCCGTCACCCCCGTGACGTCGGCCATCGCCCGCAGCGTGACCGGAATGAGGTACGGGGCGTTGGCCCGTCCGCGGTACGGGGCGGGGGTGAGGAAGGGGGCGTCGGTCTCGACGAGGACCAGCTCGGGCGGGGCGACGGCGAGCGCGTCGCGCAGTGGCTGGGCGTTCTTGAAGGTGACGTTGCCGGCGAAGGACATGAAGTAGCCGGCCGCGGCGCAGATCCTGGCCATTTCGGCGTCGCCGGAGTAGCAGTGGAAGACGACCCGGTCGGGCGCGCCCTCCTCGCGCAGGATGCGCAGCACGTCGTCGTGGGCCTCGCGGTCGTGGATGACCAGGGCTTTGCCGTGCCGCTTGGCGATCTCGATATGGGCGCGGAACGAGGTTTCCTGGGCGGCCATGCCCTCGGGGCCGGTGCGGAAGTAGTCGAGTCCGGTCTCGCCGACGCCGCGGACCTGCGGCAGGGCGGCCAGCCGGTCGATCTCGGCGAGCGCCTCGTCCAGGGCGCTGTCGCCGCCGGCCTCCCGGGCGCCCTGCCGGGACCAGCCGTCCGGATCACCGAGGACGATCCGGGGCGCCTCGTTGGGGTGCAGGGCGACGGTGGCGTGCACGCTGTCGTGGGCCGCGGCGGTGTCGGCGGCCCAGCGCGAACCGGCCAGGTCGCACCCCACCTGCACGACGGTGGTCACCCCGACGGAGGCGGCCTTGGCGAGCGACTCCTCGACGGAGCCCTCCTGCATATCGAGGTGGGTGTGCGAATCCGCCACCGCCACCCGAAGCGGTTCGGGCAGCGGCGGCGGGGTGTTCTTGTCCTGCGGTGCCATGGCCGCGATCCTACGAGGGGCGCGGCCGGTACCTCACTTGCGGTGGTGCTGGAAGGGATGCAGCAGGTCGGAGAGGTGCCAGTGGTGGCGTCCGGAGTCCTCGCCACCGGCGGTGCCGGTGGCGTCCGGGTCCGCCGCGGGGGAGGCCTTCTTCTCGCTGCCGTGCTGGCGCTGGTGCATGCTCGCCATCGCGGCGGAGACCATCGAGACCTGTCCGGAGCGCATGATGCGGACGATGTCGGTGCCGCAGTTCACGCAGGTCGGACGGGTCAGCGGGGAGGGGACGCGCACGCCGTCCGCGTAGTAGACAACGTGCAGCTCCCCCTTGCCGTCGACCTGATGGACTATGTCGTAGGCCTGTTCCCAGCCATGGCCGCACCGCATACAGGCGAAGGAGTACGCCTCGTGCGCGGCGGCATCGGCCTGCGGATCGGGGTGCGCCCCGCCCGTGGCCGTCGTGGAAACTCCGGTGGTCCTGGCGAAATCGCTCATGCCGAAACCTCGCTTCGCTCGGCCTCGCACTCGCTCGGCGCGCACCCCTCGATGATTCGCTCACTACGTTCGCTCATGTGCTGCGCTCCTCTTGTCCTCCGGACAAGGTCTTCGGGAACCGTGCGTCCCTGGTCCAGTGGACGCCTTTCCCGGTCACAAAGCAGCAGCTCGCCGACCGTATTGGTGCAGATTTGGCCGGGGGCAGGGAAAAGTCCCCGCCATCGCGGCCAGTTCTTTACCTTTCAGGCCAGTCATTTACCTTCTGATGAGTCGGTTTTCGCGGCGTTCTTCGCGGCGACCACCGCGTCGAAGACCTCCCGCTTGGGCAGCCCGGCGTCCGCGGCCACCGCGGCGATGGCTTCCTTGCGGCGCTCCCCGGCCTCCTCGCGGATCCGCACCCGGCGCACCAGCTCCTCGGCGTCCAGCTCCTGCGGCCCGCTGTCCGGGGCGCCCTCGACGACCACGGTGATCTCGCCGCGTACGCCCTCGGCGGCCCAGGTCACCAGCTCCGCCAGCGGCCCGCGCCTGACCTCCTCGTAGGTCTTGGTCAGCTCCCGGCAGACCGCCGCGCGCCGGCCGGGGCCGAAGATCTCGGCCATCGCGGCGAGGGTGTCGTCCAGCCGGTGCGGTGCCTCGAAGTAGACGAGGGTGCGCCGCTCGTCGGCGACCTCGCGCAGCCGGGTGCGCCGCTCGCCGCCCTTGCGGGGCAGGAACCCCTCGAAGCAGAAGCGGTCCACCGGCAGCCCGGAGACGGCCAGCGCGGTGAGCACCGCGCTGGGGCCCGGTACGGCGGTGACCTTGATGTCCCGCTCGACCGCGGCGGCGACCAGCCGGTAGCCCGGGTCGGAGACCGAGGGCATGCCCGCGTCGGTGACCAGCAGCACCCGCGCCCCGCCGGCCAGCGCCTCGGCCAGCTCGGGCGTCCGGGCCGCCTCGTTGCCCTCGAAGTACGACACGATCCGCCCGGACGGCTGGACCTCCAGTGCCTGGGTCAGCCGCCGCAGCCGCCGGGTGTCCTCGGCGGCGATCACATCGGCGGCGGCCAGCTCGGCGGCGAGCCGCGGCGGCGCGTCCGCGATCTCCCCGATGGGCGTCCCTGCAAGTACCAGCGTTCCAGTCACCTCCCCATCCTCCCAGGGCGCCGGCGTGGTCCGGCCGGTCGGCCTCCCCGGTGCGCTCCCCGCCGCGCACCGGCGGCTTCCCTACGATGGGCCGGGTGACGAGTGACACCACCGCGACCGACGCCGCCGCGCAGCACGCCCCGGAGCCGCCGGGAGCGCCCCCCGTGTGGCAGCGGCGACTGCGCCGCTTCGGGCTTCCCGACCGCCCGCAGACCGATGTCCGCGCGCGGCTGGTGCCCGCCTTCCCCGAGCCGGGCGGCCGGCTGTGGGCCGTGTTCGGCGCGGGCCCGGAGGCCGCGGCCCGGCTGGCGCGCTGGTCGGCCTGGGCCGGTCCGCTGCTGGTGGCGCTGTTCGCCGGGGTGCTGCGGTTCTGGCACCTCGGCAGCCCGCGGAAGGTGATATTCGACGAGACGTACTACCCCAAGGACGCCTGGTCGCTGCTGCAGTACGGCTATGAGGGCACCTGGGCGAAGAACGCCAATGACGCGCTGGTCGGGCATCCGCCGCAGCTGCTGCTCTCGCCGGAGCACTCGTATGTCGTCCACCCGCCGCTGGGCAAGTGGATGATCGCGGCCGGTGAGAGCGTCTTCGGGATGAACCCCTTCGGCTGGCGGTTCACGGTGGCGCTGGTCGGCACCCTTTCGGTGCTGCTGGTCTGCCGGATCGGCCGCCGGCTGCTGCGCTCGACGGCGCTGGGCTGTCTCGCGGGCACCCTGCTGGCGGTGGACGGGCTGCACTTCGTGATGAGCCGGACCGCACTGCTCGATCTGCTGGTGATGTTCTGGGTGCTGGCCGCGTTCGGCTGTCTGCTGGTGGACCGGGACCGCACCAGAGCGCGGCTGGCGGCGGCGCTGCCGGTGGGTCCGGACGGGGTGACGCGCCCCGACGACGGCGTCGGGGACCGGCTGCGGCTCGGGCTGCGCCCGTGGCGGATCGCGGCCGGGCTGTGCCTGGGCCTGTCCGCGGCGACGAAGTGGAACGGTCTGTACTACCTCGCGGCCTTCGCGCTGATGGCGGTGCTGTGGGATGTCGCGGCACGGCGTACGGCCGGCGCCCGGCACCCGTTCCGTTCGACGCTGCGCCGCGATGTGCTGCCCGCCTTCGGGTCCACCGTCGTCGTCGCGCTCGCCGCCTACCTCGCGTCCTGGTCGGGCTGGATCGCCACCAAGGGCGGCTACTACCGCGACTGGGCGACCTCACCGGAGGGCCGTACCGGCGGCTGGACCTGGCTGCCGGACTGGCTGCGCAGCCTGTGGCACTACCAGACCGAGGTCTACTCCTTCCACACCGGACTGACCACCCCGCACACCTACCAGTCCAACCCGTGGAGCTGGCTGGTCCTGGGCCGGCCGGTCTCGTACTTCTACGAGGACCCCAAGGCCGGTCAGGACGGCTGCACGGCGGCCGAGGGCTGCGCCCGCGAGGTGCTGGCGCTGGGCACCCCGCTGCTGTGGTGGGCGGCCTGCTTCGCGCTGCTCTACGTGCTCTACCGCTGGCTGTTCAAGCGGGACTGGCGGGCCGGCGCGATCGCCTGCGGCGTGGCGGCCGGCTATCTGCCGTGGTTCCTCTACCAGGAACGGACCATCTTCCTTTTCTACGCGGTGGTGTTCGTCCCGTTCCTGTGTCTGGCGCTGGCGATGATGACCGGCGCGATCGTCGGGCCGCCGGGCTCGACGGAGCGCCGCCGCACCATCGGCGCGGTCGGCGCCGGTGTCCTGGTTCTCCTGATCGCATGGAACTTCATCTACTTCTACCCCCTCTATACGGGAATGCCGATCCCCAAGTCGGCCTGGCACAACAGGATGTGGTTCGACACCTGGGTCTAGCGGCGCCAATTCGACAGTTCCGTAACAGCCGTACAACAGCGCGTCACCGGACCGTGCCCGTATCGAGACTCACTGCCCTCCCGTGTCCCATAGAGTGCGAGGCACGTTCTTGTGTGCGTATTCAGGGACGAGGCTCTTGGAGGGAATCGGTGGCATGCGCCGTGAGGTGAAGTACGGGCTGATCGGCGGATCGGTGGCCCTGGTGGCGGGAGTCGTGGGCGGCCTGACGCTGTTCGGCGGCTCGGACGAGTCGTCGCAGGAGGTCAACTCGGCGGATGCCAAGTCGGGCGAGGACGGCACCGAGGTGCCGGCCGGCCCGCTGTCGGCCAAGGAAGTGCAGACGACGTCACGGGAGTTCCTGACCGCGTGGCAGTCCGGCGACGCGGCCAAGGCGGCCGGGATGACGGACGACCCGGACAAGTGCAAGAGCGCCCTCACCGCCCTCACCAAGCAGGCGCGGTTCTCGAAGGTGTCGCTCACCCCGGGCAAGGCCGCCGGTGACAAGGTGCCGTACACCGTCGCCGCGCAGATCGACTACAACGGCACCAAGGCCGCGTACTCGTACCGCACTTCCGCGACCGTGCAGCGCGCCAAGTCCACCGGAAAGCCGCAGATCGCCTGGAAGCCGGCGATGCTGCACCCGGGCCTGGCCAAGGGCGACCAGCTGCGTACGGGCGAGGCCGAGGCGCCGCCGATCAAGGCCGTCGACCGCAAGGGCGCCGCGCTGACCCCCGAGGCGCATCCGACGCTGGCCGGGGTGCTGGACAGCCTGCGCGACAAGTACGGCGACAAGACCAGCGGCAAGCCCGGCGTGGAGCTGTTCATCCAGCGCGCCAAGGCCGCCAAGCCCGCCGACCAGCTGCCCGACAAGACCCTGAAGGTGCTCTCCAAGGGGACGCCGGGCACGCTCAAGACCACCCTGGACGCCCGTATGCAGGCGGCGGCCGAGCGGGCGGTCAAGGGCAAGAAGTCCGCGTCGGTGGCGGCGGTCAAGCCCAGCACCGGTGAGATCCTGGCGCTCGCCAACTCCCCGGAGAAGGGCTTCAACCTGGCCACCCAGGGCTCCATGGCGCCCGGTTCGACGATGAAGATCGTCACCTCGGCGATGCTGATGGACAAGGGCATGACCTCGCCCGGCAAGCAGCACCCGTGCCCCAAGTACGTGACGGTCGCGGGCTGGAAGTTCCAGAACCTCAACAAGTCCGAGATCAAGCACGGCACGTTCGCCCAGAGCTTCGCGGCGTCCTGCAACAACGCCTTCATCTCGCAGGCCAAGGACCTCAAGGACGACGACCTGACCAAGGAGGCCCGGGACGTCTTCGGCATCGGCCTGAACTGGCAGACCGGCATCCCGACGTTCGACGGCGCGGTGCCGGTGCAGAGCGACGCGCAGATGGCCGCCTCGCTGATCGGCCAGGGCGGGGTGCGGATGAACCCGCTCAACGTCGCCACGCTCTCCGCGACGGTCCGGGCCGGCTCCTTCCACCAGCCGTACATCGTCTCGCCGGCGCTGGACCACCGGACGCTCGCCAAGGCGCCCCGCACGATGAAGCCGTCCACCCTCAGCGGCCTCAAGTCCCTGATGAAGCTGACCGCGACGTCCGGTACGGCCGCCGAGGCGATGGCCGGGGTCAGCGGTGACATCGGCGCCAAGACCGGCTCCGCCGAGGTCGACAACCAGAAGAAGCCCAACGCCTGGTTCACCGCCTATCGCAACGACCTGGCGGCCGCGGCCGTCGTCCCGGCCAGTGGCCACGGCGGCTCCAACGCGGGCCCGGTGGTCCGCGCCGTCCTCACCGCCGGCTGACGGGGCGCCCGCGGGGCCCCGTCCCAGCCACCGGAATCCGGTTCGCATGGCCCGTACAGCTTTCGCTAGCGTGCGGGCCATGTGCGATTCCGCGTCCGGCACCGCCCCGGGCACCCCGACCGCCCTCCGGCCCACCGAGCGCGAGCGCAGCTCATGACCCCGCTCGTGGTCGCCGCGGTCCTGCTGGCCGCCGTCACCCACGCCGGGTGGAACGCCATCGCCCACGGCATCCGCGACCAACTCCTGGCCTTCACCCTGGTCGGTGGCGGCGGCGCGGTCTGCGGCCTCGCGCTGGCCACCGTCAGCCCGCTGCCCGCCGCCGGCGCCTGGCCCTTCCTGCTGGCCTCCGCGGTGCTGCACATCGTCTACCAGGTGCTGCTGATGCAGTCGTTCCGCCTGGGCGACTTCGGGCAGATGTACCCCATCGCCCGCGGCACCGCGCCCCTGGCCGTCACCGTCCTGGCCGCCGTCTTCGTCCACGAGGTCCCGGACGGCTGGGCGCTGGCCGGTGTCGCCCTGGCCTCCGCGGGCCTGGTCGGGGTCGCCCTCTGGGGCCTTTCCGGCGCCGGGGCCAGGCCGCACTGGCCGGCCCTCGCCGCCGCGCTCGCCACCGGCCTCGCCATCGCCTCCTACACGACCGTCGACGGCCTGGGCGTCCGCGCCTCCGGCAGCTCGCTGGGCTACATCGCCTGGCTGATGTTCCTCGAAGGCCTCGCGATCCCGCTCTACGCGCTCGCCACCCGCCGCCGCCAGCTCCTGGCCGAACTCCGCCCGTTCGCCCTGCGCGGGCTGGCCGGCGGAGTGCTCTCGGTCTTCGCCTACGGCCTGGTGCTGTGGGCGCAGACCCGCGCCCCGCTCGCGCCGATCGCGGCCCTGCGCGAGTCCTCGATCATCGTGGGCGCGGCCATCGGCGCCGTCTTCTTCAAGGAACGCTTCGGCGCCCCCCGGATCGCCGCGGCGGGCCTGATGGTCATCGGCATCGGCCTGATGCTGCACACCGGCTGAAAGCTGCCGCTCACCCGGCCACCCGCGCGGCCCGGACCCGCCCCACCAGGTCATCCGCGGCCGCCGGCCAGGTGTCGTACCCGAACTCGAAGCCCGCCTCGCGCAGCCGGCCGGGCACCACCCGGCGGCTCTTGAGCAGCAGTTCGGTGTCGGTACGCAGCGCGAACGCCCCCAGCTCCGCCATCCACTTCGTGGCCGGCAGCCCCACCGGAACACCCCAGGCGGCCCGCAGCGCCCGCATGAAATCACGCTGCGGCAGTGGCCCCGGAGCGGTGAGATTCACCGGTCCCGTGAGGTCGTTCCGGTCGACCAGGAACTCCACCGCCCGCACGAAGTCCTGGTCATGAATCCAGGACACGTACTGCGCACCACCCGCGACCGGACCACCGAGCCCCAGCCGCGCCATCCGCAGCAGCACATCGAAGACCCCGCCCCGGTCCGGGCTCATCACCATCGCGGAGCGCAGCGCGACCTTGCGGGTCTCCGGGGTGACGGCCTCCTCCTGCGCCCGCTCCCACTCCTTGGCGATCTCCACACTGAACGCCCAGTAGTCCGGGATACCGGCCTCCGCGCCCCCGATCACCCCGCCCGCCTCATCGTGCGCCGCGCCAAAGCGATGCGCATAGATCGTGGCGGTACTCATCTGAAGCCAGACCCGGGGCGGCCGGGCCACCGCCCCGATCGCCTCGCCCACCACCCGCGCGGAGTCCACCCGCGAGTCCATCATCTCCCGCAGATTGGCCTGGGTGTACCGGCAACTGACGCTCCGCCCCGCCAAGTTGATGACGACATCACTGCCGTCGAGCGCCGCCGTCCAGGGGCCGGGCGTCGCCCCGTCCCAGGCCACATCGCCCTTCCGCGACGGACGTCTGGTCAGCACCACGACCTCGTGGCCCGCGGCGGCCAGCGCACGGCGCAGGATTCCCCCCACCTGGCCGGTCCCGCCGGGTATCACAATCTTCATCGGGTTCCCCCTCATGGTCACCGGACTGCCGGGTGCAGGTCATCGCACCCGGCACCAGCAGATGCCACCGCCCCGGGCCCCGTCAACGACGCGGGTGGACCGTGCCGTCGGGCGGTGTCTCCAGCGTACGGAGGTAGGTGTCGACCGCCCGTGCCGGGAGCGGCGACTGGCACTTGCGGTAGAGCCAGTGGTCCACGGAGTCGAGGACGGCGAGCCGCCCCGCCGGGAATTCCTGCGCCATGCGCCGCGCCCCCGGCAGCGGGGTCGCCAGGTCGTGCTTGGCGTTCACCACCAGCACTTGCGGGAGGCTGCCCTTGGCACGGGCCGGCTCCGGCTCGGGCGCGGCCGGCCATCCCTGGCAGCCGAGGATCATGTCCAGGGCCTGGGAGTTGTAGCGGGCGTGCGGCGCGGCGGACGCGGCCTGGCGACGCAGCTCGCGGTAGTGGTCCCAGTCACGGAGGCGGAAGTCGTAGTCCCGGCACAGCACGGTGCGCCAGGCGAGCTCCGGGGTGCCGTCGATCCAGAAGACCTTGCCCTTGCCGCTGTTCAGGGCGCCCAGCTGCTCGGCGGTGGGCTCCGGGTTCCACTTCGCCAGGTTGTCGGTGAGGAAGCCGGACAGCTGGTCGGCGGTGACCTTCTTGCGCGTCGGGCCGTGCGGCCCCGGTTCGAACAGCTCGCCCGCGTCGGCGCGCGCGAAGAGCCCCCGGACGACAGCCTTCACGTCCTTGCCTTTCAGCGCGCACGACGTGTTTTTCGCGCACCAGTCGGCGAGTTGCTTCACCCCGCCCTCGGCGGCGGCGGAACCGTCCGTGAGGAAGCGCCCGGCGTCCGGCCGGGACGGGTCCATCGCGCTGTCGAGGGCCAGCGCCCGGAGCTTCTGCGGGAAGAGGCGGGCGTATTGCCGGCCGATGAGGGTGCCGTACGAGTGCCCCAGGAAGCTGATCTTCTGCTCCCCGAGGGCGGCGCGGATCGCGTCCATGTCGCGGGCGACGCTGACGCTGTCCATATGGTCGGCGACCGGTCCGCTGCCCGCCCGGCAGCTGTCGGCGAGCTGCTTGTTCATGGAGCGCATCCGCTGGAACTCGGCGGCGTTCTTCGGGCGGGCGGGGATCTTCCCGGCGAGCTTCTCGTCGCACCGGAGCTCTCCGCTGCGGCCGATCCCGCGCGGGTCGAAGCCGATGACGTCGAAGCGGCTCCGGATGTTCTTGTCATAGCCCTCGGTCGGGCTGTCGGCGTAGTAGGCATCGTCCAGACCGCTGTTGCCGGGGCCGCCCGGGTTCGAGAGCAGCACACCGAGGCGCTTCTTGGGATCGGTGGCCTGCTGCCGGGCCACCGCGATCTTCATCGTCGGCCCGTCGGGCTTCGCCCAGTCGACCGGCACCTCCACGGTCCCGCACCGGGTCCGCTTGCTCGGGTCGGGGTACGGCGGGTCGGCCTTGGGGCATGCGGACCATTTGATCGTCCCCTTGGCCGTCCCCGCCGCCCCGGGACTCGCCCCCGCGTTCCACGGCACGAGCAGTGTGGCGGCCAGCGCCCCCGCCCCCACCGAAGCCGTCAGCACCACACCCTTGCGCGACCGGCGTGACCGTCCGTCCGCGCTCTCGACCGACCCGTCCCCGGGCCGGGAGAAAGAACCTGCAGCATTCATGCCGCACACCCTCAGGCCCCCACATGACGGCCCTTCCATGGCCACATGGTGGCGACGTAACAGAGTCCCGGCCCTTCGGGCTCCCCCCCGTTAACGCCGGCGAGCAGGTCAAGGGTGCTCTTCTCCATGCCCCGGGAGTGCCTCGCTCCCCTCCCTCTCCACCGGTGTGCCGTCGTGCCGGGGGTGCCGCCGCAGCATCACCCGGCAGTCAACGGCCCTCGACTTGTCGCCGGTTCGCTCCGCCTCGGCCAACTCGGCCCGCAGCGCCTGACACTTCGAGCAGCTCACAGCGACCGACCCAGCGGCCCGTACTGCTGCCGTCGCGCGTAGTCCTCGTGCACCCGCGCACGAAGGAGCGCCAGGGTAAGGGAGCTCAGCGTGGCCTACAGTCGGGAGCCGCTCAACGTGTCAGCACAGCACGGAAGGTCGGTGAAAACCCTTTGAACCGCAAGGAGTTACAGCCGGAATCCAGCCCTCAGGCCGCCTTCGGGGCGCGTCTGCGCAGCTCACGGGAAGCGCGCGGCTGGACGCAGGATGAGCTTGGCGAGCGCATGGGATATTCCAGCACGCACATGTCCGCGGTCGAAACCGGACGGAAACCCCCGACCTTGCGCTTTTCGCGCAGCGCGGACCGCGCCTTCGGCACCGAAGGAACGGCAGACACGTTCGAACGCCAGTGGCGGGAGATCCGGCACGGCAGCCTGCTGGAGGGCTTCCCGGAGTACGTCGGCCACGAGGGGCGGGCGGCGGAGATCCGGCTGTATGAGGTGGGAGTGGTCCCCGGGCTGCTCCAGACGCCGGAGTATGCGTCCGTACTGGCCGGGAGCGCCGTCAAGCGCGGAGCGATCATCCCCGAGCAGGCCGATGAACGAGTGTCGTTGGTGGCCGAACGGCAAGCTGCACTGGTCCGGCCGCGCCCGCCATTGATCTTCGTGGTGCTGGACGAAAGCTGCATCCGTCGACCTGTCGGTGGGCCCGACGTCATGGACGCACAGTTGGCGAGGCTGATCGAGTTCGCCGAGCTTCCGAATACCGTGCTCCAGATCGCCCCGTTCGAGATGGGCGAAGGCCGGCCGTTCGATCTTCCCATCACCGTGCTGACGCTGTCGGATCGCTCGCTCATGTCGTACGCCGAGTCGGCTCAACAGGGCTATCTGGAACGGGAAAGCACCTCGGTGCTGCCGATACTGACGGCCTACCATCAGCTACAGGCCGACGCGCACTCCCAGGCGGCGTCCGTGACCATGATCCGCCAGCTACGAAAGGGCATCCCGTGACCGACTCCCTCCGATGGGTCAAATCCTCGTACAGCAACAACGGCGGACAGTGCATCGAGTGGGCACCGGAACACGCGGCAGCCACCGGCGAGTTCAAGGTCCGCGACAGCAAGGAACCCAACGGGCCGCACCTCACCCTCACCCGAGGGGCGTTCGTGGGACTCGTGGAGTTCGCCCGGCATCACGGGTGACCGGCCTCCCTCTGCACCCCGAGTGCCCGGCCCTCGCCAAGCGGCGGGGGCCGCTGTCGTTGCTGTGCGTTCAGGACGGCGCCGTGCCGGGCGCGAAGCCGGGAATCGAGGGATCGGGGAATCGGGGAATCGGGAGAGCCCGGTTTCCGGGGTTGAAGTTGTCGTTGCGGCAGCTTCTACCGTCCTGAACAGGGCCGGAGAGACCGGCCCGGTGACGCGTTCGTGAGGGAGGCGGCGATGGGCTGGCCGATCGCGGAGGTTGCCCGGATGTCGGGTGTGACCGCCCGGACCCTGCGGCACTACGACGAGATCGGCCTGCTGCCGCCTGCCCGGATCGGGGCCAATGGCCACCGCTACTACGAGGAGCGCCAGCTGCTTCGGCTGCAGCAGATTCTCGTACTGCGGGCGCTGGGCGTAGGACTTCCCGAGATCGGCCGCATCCTGGCCGAGCAGGTCGACGAGGTGGAGGCCCTGCACGGCCACCACCGGCGGCTGCTCGCCGAGCGGGACCGGCTCGACGCCCTGGCCGGCACCGTCTCCCGCACGATCGCCGAACTGGAGCAGTCCAGGAAGGACGGCAGCACCATGACCAGCATCAACCGACCGGAGAACCTGTTCGAGGGCGTGCGGCCCTCCCAGTACGAGGCGACCCTGAAGGACTTCCCCGAGCATGCCGAGGCGGTCGCCCGCAGGGTCGCCGCGATGACCCCGCAGGAGGTCGAGGCCGGGCAGCGCGAGCGCACGGCGCAGATGATCCGGCTGGCCGAGCTGATGGCCGCCGGCCACCCGGCCGGCGCCGAGCCGGTGCAGGCCGAGATCGACGCCCAGTACCGGGCCCTGATCCAACTGCGGGCCGGGGCCATGTCTGCCGAGGAGTACCGCGCCCTGGGACGCTCCTGCGTGGACAACGACGCCTGGCACGCCGCATACGAGTCGATCGCACCGGGTCTGGCCGCGTACCAGCGGGACGCCACCGAGGTATACGCCGCCACCCGGCTGAGCTGAACCGGGGCCGGGCCGGGCCGGGCGAAGGCTGCCCGTTCGCAGAAGAAGGACGGCGGATCAGCCGCCCGCGTGGGAAACCGCAGCAACCGCCCGCAGCAGCGCCTGTGCCCGCGGATCCGCCGTCACATTCCGCTGCATGCCATTGGTGACATAGCCGAACGCCAGCCCGCTCTCGGGGTCGGCACAGGCGAGCGCGCCCCCGCGCCCGGGGTGCCCGAACGACCCGGGCGCCAGGAGTGGCGAGGCCGGTCCGTGGAGCATGAAGCCCAGGCCGAACCGGGTGGAGAGCAGGAGGGTGCGGTCGAGGCCGGCGGACTCCTCGGTCCGGGCGAGGGTGAGGGTCGCGGGGGCGAAGAGCCGGGCGCGGTCGTCGACGGGGCCGATGAGCGCGGCGTAACAGCGGGCCAGCGAACGGGCGGTGGCGATCCCCCCGGAGGCGGGCAGCTCGGCGGCCCGGTACTCCGGCGCGTTTTCGTCGGGGGCCGGGGAAATGGCACCGAAGGCGCGGCTGGTGAGCGAGCCGGGATCGGCGTACGCGTCGGCGACGGACTGCTTGGGGCGGACCCGGAGCCCCGCCGCGGCGGGCGCGGCCGGGGGCTCGACGGCGGCGATCCGCCCGACCCGGGGCAGCTCCGCCGCGGGCAGCCCGAGCCACAGGTCGAGGCCGAGCGGCCCGGATATCTCGTCGGCGATCCAGCTGCCGAGGGTGCGGCCGGTGACCCGCAGCACCAGCTCGGACAGCAGCCAGCTGTAGGTCTGCGCGTGGTAGCCGTGGTCCGTGCCCGGCTCCCAGGCGGGTGCCTGGGCGGCAAGAGCGGCGGGGCCGCTGACGCCGTCGAGGGCCTGGGCGGGGGTGAGCGGGGTGTCCAGCATCGGCAGCCCGGCGCGGTGCGACAGCAGATGGCGGACCAGCACCCGCTCCTTGCCGGCGGCCTTGAACTCGGGCCAGTACGTGCCGACCGGCGCATCGAGGTCGAGCTGCCCGCGCTGGTGCAGCAGCAGCGGCACGACGGCGGCGATGCCCTTGGTCGCGGAACGGATCACCTGGGCGGTACCGGCCTCCCAGGGCGCGGCCGTCCCGTCAGCGGGGCCGTCCCCGTCCTTCGTGCCGGCCCACAGGTCGACAACCTTCCGCCCGTGCCGGTAGACGGCGACCGCCGCCCCCCGCTCACCGCGCCGCGCGAAGTTGGCCATGAAGGCGTCCCGGACCGGCTCGAAGCCGTCCTCGACCGTGCCCTGGACGTCCACCACTGACTCCCGCTTCCCCTGTATCCGTCGCTTTCGTGACCCATCCATGGTGCAACGTGCGGGTCAGTGCTGATGACCAGGACCGCGGCCCGTGGCCTTCGTCACACACGGACAGCGGGCCGGGCCGGGGCCGGGGGGAAGCGTTCAGCGGCGGGTCACCGCGGGACGTCGACCGACCGCGGGTCGAAGCCGAAGGGCAGCTCCAGCCGGTGGGTGCGCATCAGTTCCTCGTCACACAGCAGGTCCTGGGTGGTCCCGTCGGCGACCAGCACCCCGCCGGAGAGCACGACGGAGCGCGGGCACAGCTCCAGCGCGTACGGCAGGTCGTGGGTGACCATCAGGACGGTGACGTCCAACGACCGCAGGATGTCGGCGAGTTCGCGGCGGGAGGCCGGGTCGAGGTTGGAGGACGGCTCGTCGAGGACCAGGATCTCGGGGCGCATGGCCAGGACGGTCGCCACCGCGACCCGGCGGCGCTGGCCGAACGAGAGGTGGTGCGGCGGCCGGTCGGCGAACTCCGCCATCCCGACCCGGGTGAGCGCCTCGGTGACCCGTTCCTCCAGTTCGGCGCCGCGCAGCCCCGCGGAGGCCGGGCCGAAGGCGACGTCCTCCCGGACGGTGGGCATGAACAGCTGGTCGTCGGGGTCCTGGAAGACGATGCCGACGCGGCGGCGGATCTCGGCGAGATGCTCCCTGGCGACCGGGAGCCCGGCGACCGTGACATGGCCGGCGCCGGCTTCGAGGATGCCGTTGAGGTGCAGGACGAGGGTGGTCTTGCCGGCGCCGTTGGGCCCGAGCAGGGCGACCCGTTCGCCCCGGCCGATGGTCAGGTCGACGCCGAAGAGCGCCTGGTGGCCGTCGGGGTAGGCGTAGGCGAGCCCGGAGACGGCGAGGGAGGGGGCGGGGGCGGGCGTGGTGGTGCTCAAAGGGTCCATCCCAGGAGGCAGACGGCGAGCGCGGCCAGGGGGAGGGCGGCCGCGCGGGTCCATTGTGTGCGGGTGGCGGCAGCGCCGTCGACCACGGGCATGGTGCCGGTGTAGCCGCGGCTGACCATGGCGAGGTGGACGCGCTCACCGCGCTCGTAGGAGCGGATGAAGAGCGCCCCGGCGGACTTGGCGAGCACGCCCCAGTGGCGGACGCCGTGCGCCTCGAAGCCGCGGGAGAGCCGGGCGATGCGCATCCGCCGCAGCTCGTCGGTGATCACATCGCCGTAGCGGATCATGAAGGACGCGATCTGCACGAGCAGCGGCGGCATCCGGAGCCGCTGCAGGCCCAGCAGGAGTTCGCGCAGCTCGGTGGTGGAGGCGAGCAGCACGGACGCGGCGACGCCGAGAGTGCCCTTGGCGAGGATGTTCCAGGCGCCCCAGAGCCCGGACTCGCTCAGGCTCATGCCGAGGACGGCGACCCGCGGCCCCTCGGCGACGAATGGCATCAGCACGGCGAAGGCGACGAACGGCACCTCGATCAGCAGCCGCTTGAGCAGGAACCCGGCCGGGACCCGGGCGGCCCCGGCGGCGGCCGCGATCAGCAGGGCGTACAGCCCGAACGCCCAGACTTCCTCCCGTGGGGTGGAGACCACGACGAGGACGAAGCAGAAGACCGCCGCGATCTTGCAGTGCGCCGGCAGGGCGTGGACCGGTGAGTGCCCGTGCCGGTAGAGCTTGTGCGCGTGCCCGGAGCCCATGTCAGACGTTCTCCGTCGGGCGGCGCCCGGCACCCGCGTCCGGCCGCTGGGCACTGGCGGCGCTCCGGCGGCGCCGTACGACCACGAACACGCCGGTGCCCACGGCCAGCGTCGCGCCGACGCCGATGACCCCGGCGAGGCCGCCGGACAGCCGCGGGTCGGTGATGTCCTTGACGCCGTAGTCGGCGAGTGGGGAGTCCTTTGCGGCGTGGTCCTCGGCCTTGCGGTCGATGCCGTGGTCGTGGGCGACCTTCTCCAGGCCGTCGGGGCTGGCGGAGGCGTAGTAGCTGAGGCCGCCCGCGCACATCAGGGCGGCGGCGAGTCCGGCCAGCCAGACGCGGCGGACGGAGCGGCGCGCGGGGGCCGGGGCGGCGGCAGCGGGGACGGGGGCCGGCTCGTCGGCCGGGGTGGCCCCGTCGGCCGGGGCGGCGAGCGGTGAGGTGCGCAGCTCCAGCGGCTCGGTGAGCCCGCGCGCGCCGTACACCAGGTCGGGGCGCACCGCGATCACGGCGCCGACCGTCAGGGCGGTGATCGCCGCCTCCCCGATCCCGATCAGCAGATGCACGCCCACCATGGCGGTGAAGACCTTGCCGATCGGCACGTCCGCGGTCCCGCCGAGCGCGTAGAGGCCGGTGAAGGCGACCGCGGCGGCCGGCACCGACAGCAGCGCGGCGACGAACGAGGCCACGGTGACCGAGCGGCGCCGCCGCGGCAGCACCTTGACCAGCCCGCGGAACAGCGCGTACGCGACCACCGTCGTCACGAGCGCCATATCGGTGATGTTCACGCCCAGCGCGGTCAGCCCGCCGTCGGCGAACAGCACGCCCTGCATCAGCAGCACGACCGAGACGCACAGCACGCCGGTGTACGGGCCGACGAGTATCGCCGCCAGGGCACCGCCCAGCAGATGTCCGCTGGTGCCGGCCGCGACCGGGAAGTTCAGCATCTGCACGGCGAAGATGAACGCCGCGACCAGCCCGGCCAGCGGCGCCGTGCGCTCGGCGGCCGCGGCGCCGCCCTGCCCCGCACCCGCCAGCTCACGCCGGGCGCCGCGCAGGCTGACCGCCACCGCCGCGACGGCGACCACCCCGGTCGCCGCCGACACCGGCGCATTGATGAATCCATCGGGTACGTGCATCTCGGCTTCTCCGCTTCAGGTTCTGCAACCCGCCAATGGTGGTGCCCACTGCAAATAAGTTGCAAGAGCGCCCATGATGCGAAACCGCTGCGACGACCCCGACAGCGGGTCCCACCTGGGCACCCGCACCCGTGGGCACACGCGTGCGAGCGGGCGGGCGCCGCGCGGACGCCCGCACCCGGCGGGGGCCGGTTCACCCGACCGAGTTGCCGCCCCCTGCTCGTCCCGAAACGATGGGTGCGTGAGCGATGCACCCGAGACCCTCGGGCCGCGCCCGGGGCCGGACCCCGCGAAGGCCCGCGGGCGGCTGCGCCGGATGCCGCCGCGCGACCCGCCCGGCGGCTCGTATCTGCGCTTCCCGCATCTGCACGGCGATCTGCTCTGCTTCGCCGCGGAGGACGACCTGTGGATCGCGCCGCTCGCCCCGGAGGACGCGGAGCCCGGCCGGGCCTGGCGGCTGACCGTGGACCGCACCCGCGTCGGCCACCCCCGCTTCTCCCCCGACGGCCGGCAGATCGCCTTCACCACCTGGCGCAGCCTCGACCCCGAGGTCCATCTCGCCGCGGTCGAGGGCGGTCCGGCCCGCCGGCTGACGTACTGGGGCAGCACGGACGCCCGGGTCTGCGGCTGGGCGCCGCCCGACCACGAGGGCCACCCGCACATCCTGGCGGTCTCCTCGCACGGCCAGCCGTTCTCGTACTACTCGTGGGCCTACAGCCTGCCCACCGACGGCAGCCCCGGCGGGCAGCTGCCCTGGGGGCCGGTCTCCGACATCGCGGTCGCCGACATCGGCGGGGAGCACCGCACCCTGCTGCTGACCGGCAAACCGCCGCACGAGCCCGCCTCCTGGAAGCGCTACCGGGGCGGCGCGATGGGCCGGATGTGGCTGCACGGCACCCGGCTGCTGCCGGACCTGTACGGGCACCTCGACTCGGTGATGTTCGTCGGCGGCCGGGTCGCGTTCCTCTCGGACCACGAGGGCATCGCCAACGTCTACTCCTGTCTGCCCGACAGCACCGATCTGCGCCGGCACTCCGACCACGCCGACTTCTACGCCCGGCACGCCTCGACCGACGGCGAGCGGATCGTCTACCAGTGCGCCGGGGACCTCTGGCTGATCGACGACCTCGGCCCGGACGCGGCCCCGCGCAAGCTGGCCGTACGCCTGGGCGGCCCGCGGGCCGGGCGGCGCAGCTACCAGGTCCCGGCCGCCGCGCAGGTCACCGCGCTCGCGGTGGACACCACCGGCCGGGCCAGCGCGGTCGGCGTCCGCGGCAGCCTGTACTGGCTCACCCACCGCGACGGCCCGGCCCGCACGATCCACGACGTCCCGGGCGTACGGGTCCGGCTGCCCGAGATGCTGGGCGACAGCGGCCGGATCGCCTATGTCACCGACGCCGAGGGCGACGACGCGATCGAGATCACCAACCTGCCGCGGGCCGGAGCACCGGGCGAACCGCGCCGGCTGGCCGCCGGTGAGCTGGGCCGGGTGCACGAGATGACCGCCGCCCCGGACGGCGAACGGCTGGCGGTGGCCGCGCACGACGGCCGGCTGCTGCTGGTGGACGTGGCCCGCCCGGACGAGGCGACGAGCACCGGGGAGACCGGCTCCGGCGGGGTCACCGAGCTGATCCGCTCCACCAACGGCCCGGTCCGCGATCTGGCGTTCTCCCCCGACTCCCGCTGGCTGACCTGGTCGCACCCCGGCATCGGGCGGTCGCTGCGGCAGATCAAGATGGCCCGGCTGTCCGACCGGCACATCGTGGACGTCACCAACGGCCGGTTCGAGGACGAGCAGCCGGTGTTCACCCGCGACGGCCGCTATCTGGCATTCCTGTCCTGGCGCGGCTTCGACCCGGTCTACGACGTGCACACCGGCGATCTGTCGTTCCCGCTGGGCTGCCGCCCCCACCTCGTCCCGCTGTCGTCGGCGACGCCCTCCCCCTTCGCGCTGTCCCCGGAGGGCCGGCCCGCGGCGGGCGGCCTGGACCCGGAGGAGATTCCTCCGCCGACCGGTGAGGGGCCGTTGCTGGTCGAGGTGGAGGGGCTGGAGAACCGGGTCACGCCGTTCCCGGTGGCGGCGTCCAAATACTCCTCGCTGGAACCGGTCGGCGGCGGCGGGCTGGTGTGGCTGCGCTGGCCGATCTCCGGTGCGCTGGGCGAGACCTTCGCCAACCCGGCCGAGACCTCCGGCCGCCCCACCCTCGAACACTTCGATCTGACCAAGGCGCGGCGCACCGAACTCACCAGCTCCCTGGACGGGTTCGCGCTCAGCGGCGACGGCTCCCGGCTGGTCGTCAACGACGAGGGCGAGCTGCGCGCGGTACCGGCGACCGAACCGCCGGACAGCGACTCCACGGTCTTCCTGGACCTGCGGCGCATCCTGCACGACGTCGACCCGGTGGCGGAGTGGCACCAGGCGTTCGAGGAGGCGGGCCGGATCACCCGGGCGTACTTCTGGGAGCCGGGGATGTCCGGCGTCGACTGGGACGCGGTGCTGGCGCAGTACCGGCCGCTGCTCGACCGGATCGCCTCCCCCGACGAGTTCGCCGATCTGCTGCGCGAGGTGATGGGCGAACTGGGCACCTCGCACGCCTATGTCACCGGCGCCCGGCGCAACGAGGGGCCGCCGCACTACCAGCGCGCCATGGGCCTGCTCGGCGCCAACCTCGTGCGCCGGGACGGGCATTGGGTGGTGACCCGCATCCTGCCGGGTGAGTCCTCGGACTCCAGGGCCCGTTCCCCGCTGGCCGGTACGGGCATCCGCGAGGGCACCGCGCTCACCCATGTCGACGGCCGCCCGGTGGACCCGGTGGCCGGGCCCGGTCCGCTGCTGGCCGCGGCGGGCGGCACCACCGTGGAGCTGACGTTCTCCCCGCCGGACGGCGACGGCCCGGCCCGCCGGGTGGCGGTGGTCCCGCTGGTCGACGAACGGCCGCTGCGCTACCAGGACTGGGTGGCCAAACGCCGGGCGGTGGTACGGGAGTTGAGCGGCGGCCGGTGCGGCTATCTGCACATCCCCGACATGGGCGGCTCCGGCTGGGCGCAGTTCAACCGCGATCTGCGGATGGAGGTCTCCCGGCCCGCGCTGATCGTGGACGTCCGGGGCAACGCGGGCGGCAACATCTCGGAGCTGGTGATCGAGAAGCTGACCCGCACCATCATGGGCTGGGACCTGACCCGGGACGCCGAGCCGGTCTCGTACACCAGCAACGCACCGCGGGGCCCGGTCGTGGCGGTCGCCGACGAGATGACCTCGTCCGACGGCGACATGATCACCGCGGCTTTCAAGCTCCAGGGCATCGGCCCGGTCGTCGGCATGCGCACCTGGGGCGGGGTGGTCGGCATGACCGGCCGGCACCGGCTCGCCGACGGCACCGCGATCACCGTCCCGATGAACGCCGCGTGGTTCCGGCTCTACGGCTGGGGCGTGGAGAACCACGGCGTCGAGGTCGACATCGAGGCGCTGCGCTCGCCGCTGCACTGGGCCGAGGGCCGCCATCCCCAGCTGGGCGTGGCGATCCGTACCGCGCTGGAGCTGCTGGAGCGGCATCCGGCGGCGACCCCTCCGGACCTGTCGGACGTGCCGGACCTGCGACGGCCGCCGCTGCCGCCGCGGGGCGGAGCCGCGGAGGAGGCGGCGGGGGCCTGACGCCGTCAGCCGACCGACGGCCGGCGGGTGCCGGCCGTCGCCGCACGACCGGACCGGCACCCAACTGACCTGCACGGCCGGCCGGGTGCCGGTCCGCGACAGCCGATCATCTTCTGGTTACGCGCTCATGACATGGCGGTCGTAGCGTTCCCGGCCGGGGCATCCGCACGAGCCCCGCCCCCCACCGCTACGGAGATACACCCATGGGAATCCGTCACCGGATCGCGCCGCTCGCTGCCGTGCTGGCCCTGGCCGGCGGCCTGGCCGCCACCGCGGCCGCACCCGCACTGGCCGCCCAGCCGGCGTCCGGGAAGACCACCGAAGCTGCCGCGTCCGGCGGTACGTACCTCTCCTTCGACAAGAACCAGAGCGACCCGGGCAATTCGCGGCTCTACCTGATGAAGAGCGTCCCGGACGCCAAGGACACGGTGCTCGCCAAGTACCGCGCGGGCTCCGGCGACGGCGGCCCCAACGGCAAGAACGAATGCGCCAGTTCGCAGGGCTGGCTGCCGAACGGCACCTACCGGGTGCTGGCCCACGACGCGCACTACAACGGCGGGGACCAAGGGGTCAACGGGAAGGTGATACACGTCGAGGACAAGCTGTGCGAGAACGGCCGGACCACCCGCGCCGAGCTGTTCGTGCACAGCGAGATGTGGCCCGAGGGCAGCCAGGCGTCCCGTCAGCCCGGCAAGGACAGCCCCTACCGCTGGGAGGGCTCCGATGACTACCGCTCGCTGGGCTGCATCAAGCTGAGCCCGGCCGACATCGACAACCTCTTCAGCAGGGCCGGGCGCGACGGCTGGCCGACGAAGCTCAAGGTCGTCAGCTGACCGCGGGCGCCGACTGACCTCTCCGGCAGGGAGGTTGGGCCGCAGGGGAAACCAGTGGGGCGCACCCGGTCGACCGGGTGCGCCCGTCACGCATGGCGCGTACGTCGCCGCGCGTGGTGTTCAGGACGAGCCACGTCAGCGCTGGTGGCGGCCTTCGGCGGCGTCCATCGCGTCCTGGGCCGGCCGGCGGCCCTGCTGGCCGCGGTCACGGGGCTGCTGGCCACGGTCCTGGCCGCCCTGGCGCCCGCTCTCGCGGTCCTGACGCTGACCGCCACGCTCGTGCTCCGGGCGCTGACCGCCACGCTGACCCTGCTCGCGGGAGTCACCCATGGCCTTGTGCGCCTGGTCCTTGAGCTCGTTGGCCTTGTCCTGGAACTGGTCCTTGATGCCCATGCTGTTCACTCCTAGTGGGGTGTAGGGGGGTTGGGCCCCGTTCAGCGTGACACGCCCGGACATTGCTCGCATTTCGATCACGAATGACTACGCTGCGTGAGGACGTAGCTGGTCAGAGGCCTACCGGTCCGCCCGCGCCTTCTCGTCGGCCTCGCCCCCGGCGCCCACCAGACCGATCCGCATTCCCTCCAGCCGGTCCCCCAAGCGCCGCATCTCCCGCCGGCCCGCCGTCCCGATGAGCGCGGGCAGATACCCGCGGACCGACTGCATCCCGCGCAGCCACCACTGCCCGTAGACATGCGCGGAGCGGCGCTCGATGCCCGCGACGATGCGGTCGACGGCGGGGCCCAGCGGATAGGTCTTGTTGGACGGCCAGGGCAGCCGGCTCCGCAGTTCGCGCATCACCGCGTCCCGGTCCGCGCCCCGCACCATGTCAGTGTCCGTCCAGCTCAGATAGCCGACGCCGACCCGTACGCCCCGGTGGCCGACCTCGGCGCGCAGGCTGTGCGCGAACGCCTCGACACCCGACTTGGACGCGCAGTACGCGGTCATCATCGGCGCCGGGGTGATCGCGGCCAGCGAGGCGATCTGGAGGAAGTAGCCGCGGGACGCCGTGAGGAGGGGGAGGAAGGCGCGGCCGGTGACCGCGCCGCCGATGAGGTTGACCTCGATGGTCCGCTTCCAGGCCACCGGGTCGGAGTCGGCGAACGGGCCGCCGGTCGCCACCCCGGCGTTGGCGACGACCACATCGACCGTGCCGAAGCGGTCCTTGACCTCGCCGGCCACCCGGGCCATCGCCTCGTGGTCGGTGACATCGGCGTGCCAGTGGTGCGCCGGGCCGGGCAGCGAGGCCGCGACCCCGCGCAGTTCGTCCGGCTCCAGGCCGACCAGCGCCAGCGACGCCCCGCGCGCCGACAGCTTGCGGGCCAGCAGCGCGCCGACCCCGCGCGCCGCACCGGTCACCACGACGACCTGCCCGGCCATGCTCCTGCTCGCCCTCATGCCGTCCCCTCCTTCTGCTGCTCCTTCTTCTGCCGGGTGGCGCGGGGCGGTTCGGCGGTCGCGGCCGGGGGTGTGCCGGCGGTCCGCAGATGGTCCCGTACGAGTGCGCGCAGCCGCCCGGAGACCGCGCCGGGGTCCTCGACCGGTGTCATGTGCCCCCGGCCCGGCAGCTCGGTCAGCCCGCGGAAGTCGGGGAGGACGGAGGCCAGCCGGCGGGCCTGCACCAGCGGGGTGAGCCGGTCGGCGGTGCCCGCGAGGACCGCGGTCGGCAGCTCCAGCCGGCCCGCGCCACCGGTCAGTTCGAGCCCGTCCAGCACCGCGCCCCAGCGGGCCCGTACCGCGCTCGGGCAGGCGTGCACGATCCGGGCGCAGGCCTCGACCTGCTCGGTGGTGGCGCCCGGCCCCATCGTGGCGTACTTCAGGGCGCTCCGGGTGAGCGGCGATATCGGGCCGAGCGGGGCCCGGGAGCGCAGCATCAGCCGGTGGGCGCGGCGGCGGCCGCCCGGACTGCGCAGCGGGAACACCCGTGATTCGGCCGGCAGATCGGCGCTTCCGGTGCTGCACAGCAGCGCGGCCGCGGCCCGTGCGCGCAGCTGCGGCCGCTCGGCGGCGGCCATGATCGTCATGCCGCCCATGGAGTGGCCGCCCAGCACGGCCCGTTCGCCGTCCTCCAGGGTCGCCTCCAGTACGGCGACCAGGTCGTCGGCGAGGGCATGGGTGCTGTGGCCGGCCGGTCCCGCCGCGGGGCTGCGGCCGTGGCCGCGCTGGTCGTAGACCACGACCTTGTGGTCGGCGGCCAGCTCGCGGACGACCGGGGCCCAGAAGGCGGTCGAGCAGGTCCAGCCGTGTGCCAGGACGACGGCCGGGGCGGACTCGGGGCCGTGGATCTCGGCGTACACCCGGGCGCCGTCGGCCGAGGTGACGGTCCGCGTCGTCCGCGGCACCGGCGGGGCGTACGGACCGGTGGTGACATGGGCGGGCCGGCGGCTCATACGGCCACCTCCGCGCGCGCGTCGGTGCTCGGGCCCACCGGCTTCGGTGGCCGCAGCACCTCGAACTCCGCGAGGTCGACCTGCCGGGTGACCTTCCGGAACTCCCCGGTGGTGCCCGGCCAGACGGTGGTGTTGCGGCCGTTGGCGTCCAGATACCAGCTGTCGCAGCCGCCGCTGTTCCACACCGTACGGGTCATCCGCTGCTGGATCCTGCGGTTCCAGTCCGCCACGGCGGACGGCCGGGGGTCGAGGGCGATCTTCCCGCCGAGGACGTCCAGTTGGCGCATGAAGTCGGCCAGGTAGTTCAGCTGCGCCTCGATCATCAGGATCATCGAGCTGTTCCCGAGGCCGGTGTTGGGCCCGATGATCGTGAGGAAGTTGGGGAAGCCGGCCGCGCCGGCGCCGCGCAGCGCCGCCATCCCGTCCTTCCACTCCTCGGCGAGCGTCGTCCCGCGGGCGCCGGTGACGCGCCGCGCGATCGGCATGTCGGTCACATGGAAGCCGGTGCCGAAGACGATCGCGTCGGCCTCCGTCTCACTGCCGTCGGCCCCGACGAGCGTGCTGCCGCGGACCTCCTTCAGCCCCGCGGCGACCAGGTCCACATTGGGCTGCGCCAGCGCCGGATAGTAGGAGTTGGAGAGCAGGATGCGCTTGCAGCCGATGCGGTAGTCGGGGGTGAGCGCGGCCCGCAGCGCCGGGTCCTTGATGGCCTTCTTCATGTGGTTACGGGCCAGGAATTCGATCAGGCCCAGCTGGTCGGGGCGCTTGGTGAAGGCGCTGACCTGCATCTCCCGGATGCCCCACAGCAGCCCGCGGCGCGCGGCCCGGGTCGCCGGGATCTTGGTGTGCAGCCACTTCTCGGCCGCGCTGATCCGGCGGTCGGCGCGCGGCAGCACCCACGGCGGGGTGCGCTGGAAGAGCGTGAGGCGCTCCACGTCCGGCTGGATGGCCGGGACGATCTGGATCGCCGAGGCGCCCGTGCCGATCATGGCGACGCGCTTGCCGCGCAGGTCGTAGTCGTGGTCCCAGCGGGCGGAGTGCGAGACCTTGCCGGGGAAGGTGTCCAGCCCCGGGATGTCCGGCACCTTGGGGTCCGACAGCGGCCCGGTCGCCGACACCACCACGTCCGCGGTCAGCGGCCCGCTCGCGGTCTCCACCTCCCAGTGCAGCGCGTCCCCGTCCCACCGCAGGGCGTGCACCTCCGAGTTGAGGCGGAGGTGCGGGCGCAGCCCGAAGGTGTCGGTGACCCGCTCCAGGTACGCGCGGATGTGCGGCTGCCCGGAGAAGTTCCGCGGCCACTCGGGGTTGGGCGCGAACGAGAAGGAGTAGAGGTGCGAGGGCACATCGCACGCGCACCCCGGATAGCTGTTGTCCCGCCAGGTGCCGCCCACCGCGCCGGCCCGCTCCAGGACCACGAAGTCGGTGATCCCCTGGCGCCGCAGCCGGACCGCCGCCCCCAGGCCACCGAACCCCGATCCGATCACCGCAACCCGCACATGCCTGCGCTCGCGCCCGTCCATCCCGCCGCCTCCCGAGTCCGACGTTCTTCCCTGCCATCTTCGGTGCCGCGACCCGCGGCATCACAGCCGCCGTCACAGCCCGCCCGCAAACCGCGCCAGCAATCACTGGCACAATGGGAGCGTAGGGCAGCCGCGTACCGAGCGGTAGGGGGCGGGCGGTGGGAAGTTACCGCCGGTCGTATCCCGGCCCCGCGTCACACCCCCGGCATAGGCTGAACCCGTGGCAGCGAACGAGAACCCCCAGGACGCACGGACGGAGCCCGCAGGCCCCCGCTCCCCGCGCGAATTCCGCATGGCCGACCTGGCCAGGGAAGCCGGCATCACGGTCCGTACGCTGCGCTTCTACCGCGAGCGCAAGCTCATCCCGCCACCGCGCCGGGAGGGCCGCATCGCCTGGTACAACGAGCACCATCTCGCCCGGCTGCGCACCATAGGCGGCCTCCTGGAGCGCGGCCACACCCTCGGCGGCATCGCCGAACTCCTCGCGGCCTTCGACACCGGCCGCGACATGGGCCAGCTCCTCGGCCTGGAGAACCCCCTGGTCCCCTCCTGGTCCGAGGAGACGCCCGTCCGTCTGACCCCCGAGGACCTCGCCGACCACTTCAGCAAGGACATCACCGCCGAGAACCTCAGCGCGTCCCTGGACATCGGCTATCTCGCCGTCGACGGCGACGCGTTCGTGCACACCAGCCGCCGCCTCCTGGACGCGTCCACCGAACTCGTCAACCGCGGCATCCCGCTGGCCGCCGTCCTCGAAGCCGGCCGCCAGGTACGCGCCCACGCCGACGCCCTCGCCGACCTCTTCACCGACCTCATCCGCACCCACCTCCTCTCCGACGTCCTCAGCCGCCTGTCCAGCTGCGAGGACGCCGGACCCGGGGACGCCGGCCGCATCAGCGAGACCATCGAGCAGCTCCGCCCCCTCACCAAGGGCGTGGTCGAGGCCGAGCTGTCGATGGCCATGGACCGCCGCGTCCGGGCCGAGGTGGCGAAGTGGCTGCACACCGAGCGGCCGGAGGAGAGCTGACCGCGAACCGCCCGGCGGCTCAGCAACGCCACGGCCGGTGGCGCGCCCGGTGGTCGCGCAGCCGCTGCCGGGCGAGGTCCCGGTCGGCCGGCGCCTCCTCGGACGCCACGAGCTGCTCGGCATAGATGCGCACCAGCTCGGTCCGTACGAAGTGCCCCTGGGCGTGCTCCTCGACGAGGTGCGCGTCGCTCAGTTCGGCGAGGTGGCGCAGGGTGCGGTCGGGTTCCCGGCCGGCCAGCGCCGCGGCGGCGGGCACATCCACGTCCCGGCCCGGGTGCAGCCCGAGCAGGCGGAACAGCCGGGCGGCCCCGCTCGACAGCGCGCGGTAGCTGAGATAGAGACAGGCCTCCACCGCCAGATCGGCGTCATGGGCGGACAGTTCGTACAACCGGCGCCGCTCGTCGGCCAGCTTCCCCGTCCAGCACGCCAGCGACCAGTCGGGGTGCGCCATCAGCCGGGCGGTGGCGATCCGCAGCGCCAGCGGCAGCCGGTCGCACCGCTCGATGAGCTCCCGGGCGGCGGCCCGGTCCGCCGCGACGCGCGCCACGCCCAGCGCGTTGCCCAGCAGCTGGAAGGCGTCCTCCATGGCGAACGGCCCGACCGTGACCAGCGCCGCCCCGTCGCGGACCACCAGCCCGCTCAGCCGCCGCCGGCTGGTCACCACGGCCAGACAGCCCGGCGTCGCGGGCAGCAGCGGGCGCACCTGCTCCGCGGTGCCGGCGTTGTCCAGCAGCACGAGCATCCGCCGGCCGGCGAGCAGCGAACGGTACAGCGCCGAACGCTCCGTCAGGGAGTCGGGCATCGCCGCCTCCGGCACCCCCAGCGCCCGCAGGAACATGCCCAGCACGGTGACCGGCCGCATCGGGGGACGCTCGAACCCGCGCAGGTCGGCGAAGAGCTGCCCGTCGGGGAACTCGGCGGTGTGCGCGTGCGCCCAGTGCACCGCCAGCGTGGTCTTGCCGGTCCCGCCCGCGCCCGCGAGCACCACGCAGTCCGGCCGCGGAAACCGGTCCAGCTTCTGGTCCAGCGCGACGATCTCCCGCACCCGTCCGCAGAAGTCGGCTATGCGGGGCGGGAGTTGGGCGATGGAGGGGGGCAGGGGCGCGGGACTTCCGGGGGCGTACGGGGCGGGGCCGGAGCCGTACGGCGCGGCGGGACCGGGGCCGGAGCCGGAGCCGTACGGCGCGGCGGGGCCGGAGCCGGAGCCGGAGCCGTACGGCGCGGTGGGGCCGGAGCCGGAGCCGTACGGCGCGGTGGGGCCGGGATCGGGCCCAGGGCCGGACCGGACGCGGGGATCAGCAGCCCTGCCGCGGCCGGGAGTTGGGGCGCGACCGGGACCGGGACCGGCCGGCGGACGCCCGGTGAACGGCCTGCCGAGTACGGGCCTCCCACTGAGCACCGCCATATAGGCGTCACTCAGAGCCGGCCCGGGATCGATGCCCAACTGGTCCTTCAGATGGCGCCTGGTGCGGTGGTAGTGGTCGAGGGCCTCGGCCTGTCTGCCGCTCGCCTGCAGCGCGCGCATCAGGAGCGCGGTCAGCTCCTCGTGCAGCGGCTGCTCCGCCAGCCAGGCGGTCAGCTCCGTGATCAACTCCCCGTAGCGGCCCAGCATCAGCAGCTTGTCACCGAGCTCCTGCAGCGCCGCCACCCGCGCCTGGGTCAGGCCCACGCCCAGCGTCCGCCGCACCCGCTCCCCCGGCACATCCGCCAGCGCCTCACCCCGCCACAGCCCCAGCGCCTGGCGCAGTTTGGCGACGGCGGTGCGCGGCTCGTCCTCGTGAGCATTGGAGACGAGGTACCGGAACCGGTTGACGTCCACCGCGCACGGATCGGTGAGCAGCGCGTACCCCTGCCCCCGGGTGGCGATCTCGGCGTGACCGACCAACAGCCGTCGCAGGCGGTGCACATGGTTGTGGACCACGCCTCTCGCTCTGGCCGGCGGGTCCGCGTCCCAGGCCAGGTCGATCATTCTGCTCACCGTGATCACCTGATTGACCTCGCTGATCAGAATCGCGGCCACGGTGCGCAAGCGGCCGGTTCCCAAACTCAGCAGTCGCCCATTGTTCACTTCGATTTCAACTGGCCCTAGTAGCCGCAACTGAACCATTGTGCCCTCGAGTCCACTCCGCCGTGGAACGCACGGCAAACCGCCCCTTTTTCCAGGAAGACCACCGAAAGGAACGCCAGGTTCCGTTTTCTCTTCCACTCTCAGTATGTGGACACCTCAAGGGAATTGACGAAAAGTCAATAAAAGCGGCGGACTGTCGGCGGACTCCATGATCACGACGTGAGCGGATCATGAGCCGACCTGCGCATCATCGTTTCCGCACCGGCGCAGTGGCACTCCCCAGCGGCTGCCCGGGCCGCCTCTCCGTCTCCGCCCACCCGCATCGGGGACGGGGAGGACTGCCACCCCCTACACATGAGGAGCATCATGTCCAAGAAGAACCTGGTGAAGAAGAGCCTCGCCACGGTCACCCTGTGCGCGGCGCTCACCGGCACCGCGCTCGCCTTCCCGGCGACCGCGTCGGCCGCGCCGGCGGCGCCCGCCGCGGCGGCGGGCGAGTCCCCCGTGAGCGTCGGCGCCAACGCCAACCTCAACATGAACGTTGACGTCCTCGGCATCGCCAACAAGATCGAGGCGTCGATCAAGACCGCCCAGAACCGCGAGGGCTTCGTCAAGAGCTTCATGGAGTCGGCGTTCTACGCGGCCGGCGGCAAGTACAACGTCATGGTCCACAACCTGAGCCAGCCGTACGAGGACCACTTCAACGGTGTGCAGTCCTTCGGCACCGCCACCTACGACGGTGTCGTCTACGGCATCTGGGTCTTCGAGGACGGCGAGTTCACGAACCAGGGCGACGGCGGCTACATCAACTGGGCCTTCCGCGGCGTCTTCGACCGCCCGGACAACGGCGGCTACGTGAAGTTCTCCCGCGTCTCCTGACGCACGGGCCGCACCACCGGCCCCACTCCCCGCATGACGGCCTGCCGGATTACCCGGCGGGCCGTTTCGCGTGCCACGCGGCCCGGTGGCGCCCCCCGTCCGGCGACGGCGGGCACACCGGCCGACGGGGCTTCCCGCCGCGGGCTACGGCCCGAACACCACCGCCACCGGCGCATGGTCCGACCACCGCTGGTCATAGCTGGCCGCCCGCTCCACGGACGCCTTCACCGCGCGGGCGGCGAGGCCGGGGGTGGCCATGGCGTAGTCGATGCGCCATCCCATTAATCGGGAGGCACAACTAGCCCCGATTGCTAGAGGATCACTGCCATGACCAGCAAGAACACCGCCCGCGCTGCCGGGCTGCGCGCACTCGTCGCCATACGCCTGAGCGTGAAGACGGACGAGACCACATCCCCGAAGCGGCAGCGGGAAGCGGGGGACGCTGCGGCGGAACGTATCGGCGCTGAGCTGGTCGGGTACGCGGAAGACCTGGACGTGTCGGCCAGCAAGACCACACCGTTCGAGCGGCCGGAACTGGGTGACTGGCTGTCCCGCCCCGACGACTACGACGTGATCATTTGGTGGCGGCTTGACCGGGCCGTCCGCTCCATGGCTGACATGGCCGACCTTGCCCGCTGGGCGAAGCAGCACGGCAAGCGGCTCATCTTCGCTGAGGGACCGTGCGGGGCCTCCCTGGAACTGGACATGACTTCGATCATGTCGGAGCTGATCATCATGCTTCTGGCGTTCGCTGCCCAGATGGAGGCTCAGGCCATCAAGGAGCGCGTGACGGGCGCGAATGCCGCACTGCGGGCCGTAGGCCGGTACGCGGGCGGACTGCCGCCGTACGGCTACAAGCCCGTTCCGCGCGGCGACGGAGAAGGGTGGACGCTGGCCCCGGACCCGGATCGCGTAGAGGCCATAGAGACCATGATTCGGATGCTGCTGGACGGCCACGCCCCGAACGCCATTGCCGCGCATCTGAACGACAACGAGATCATGACGCCCCGAGACTGGAACGACGCCCGGCAGGGACGGGCCCCGAAGGGCCGGAAGTGGGTAGGTCAGACCGTCAAGCGTGCGCTGCTGTCCCCGTCGTTGCTCGGTCACCAGGTTCACGGCGGGGTGACCGTCCGGGACCGCAACGGCGTGCCGGTGATGATCACGGATGAGCCGATACTCACCCGCGAGGAGCGTGCCCGGATCGTTGCGGCACTGGACAAGCGGGCCGGGGGCGCGAAGGGCGACCGGAAGGACACGGGCGCAATGCTGCTCGGCGTCCTGCACTGCGCCGGATGCCAGGGCCGCATGTACCGCGTTCCCGCCCACGACTACGCCGTCTACGTGTGCCGGGCCCGCACCAGGGGGCGAACGTGCGACGCTCCGGCGGCCATCAAGACCGAGTGGGCAGAGGAGTACGCGGAAAGGAAGTTCCTCAAAGCTTGGGGAGACTTCCCCGTGATGGAGCAGGTCACACACCCGGGCTACGACCCCGGCCCGGAACTCGAAGAGATCGAAGCGGAGTTGCGGAACCTGTACGCGACCAAGGACAGCCGGCGCTCACGTGTGGGCCTTGCTGTGTGGCAAGAGCAGGTGGATGCCCTGGAGCGCCGCGCGGAAGCCCTGGAAGCCATGCCGGTACAGGAGGAACGAACGGAGCTGATACCGACCGGGAAGACGTACGCCGATTACTGGCACGAGGGTGACGACCAGGACAAGCGGCTTCTGCTGATCGACACCCGCGTACGGATGGAGTGCACGAAGGGACAGCGAGGCGGACGCCCGCAGGACATGAAACGCCGCGCGCTGGAACGGCTCTCGATCGACGTGCCGGGCACGGTACGCCCCGAGAGGCATGACGCGGCGTAGGCCCGTCTGAGCGCCACTCACGGCCCGTTGCTGGACCTTGCTCCGGTGGCGGCCGCCCGCGTGCCTGTGACCACCAACGCACCAAGGGCGGGTGACGAACCGCAGCGGCGGTTGCTTCTGGCGCATGGCCTTTGACCAGGGGAAAGTGACGAAGTGACGATTCTGACCCACTTCCCGGTATCCCTATAAGAACTCTATAGGGATACCGGGAACCGGCCCCGTTCCGTCACTTCGTCACCGCCAGGGGTACGACCGACGCCAGGGTGGGGTACACCCCCCTCGCTGCCCATCGGGGGACCGCAGAGGTATAGCAGCTCTGTGGCGTTACGGGTTTGAAGGTCGCCAAGGCCCCGGAAGCTGATGCAGAAAAACTGCATCTCCGACCTACTTCCTTGGGAGATCCACATAGAAAGATCTCCAAGATGCAGTTTTTCTGCATCGCTGAGCGCCAGGGCGGGGTGTTCGGTCGCGCCGGGTGACGTTGGGAGTACGTCTCAGAATCGATGGTTTGTGAGACACCCTGGCCGACACCCCCAGAGCCCCGAAAATGCGTTCAAAACCCGTCTCAAAAACCCCTCCAGCCTCTTGAGGTTGTGAGACGAGTTATGAGACGGCCTCATCATGAACACGAACACCGGACACCTCATCGGCTACGCCCGCGTCAGCACTGACGACCAGGAGGCGCAGCTCCAGCACGACGCGCTGACTGAGGCGGGCTGCACCCGGATCTTCACGGACAAGGCCAGCGGGAAGAACACGGACCGCCCGGAGCTTGCCGCCGTACTGGACTACCTGCGCCCCGGCGACACGCTGTGCATGTGGAAGCTGGACCGCTTCGCCCGCTCGCTGATCGACCTGGTGACCACGGTGGACGCCCTTGCAGAGCGCGGGATCGGGTTCAAGGTACTGACGGGCGCGCTGGCGAGCATCGACCCGCACACCCCGGACGGCCGCCTCATGCTCCAGGTGGTCGGCGCCATGGCGGAGTTCGAGCGGTCCCTGATCAAGGACCGGACTCGCGCCGGGCTGGAGGCCGCCAAAGCGCAGGGGCGTACGGGTGGACGGCCGACTGTGATGGACGCTGACAAGCTCGCTGCCGCCAAGGCGCGCCGGGCCAAGGGCGAGGGCGTCACGGCCATTGCCAAGGCGCTGGGCGTGAGCCGTGCGACGCTCTACCGGGCGCTTGCCGACACGGAGTAGCCCGGCACACACCGGAGACCGCCTACCCGGCCGGGTCGGCGGTCTTTCGCTATCTGCGCGAACGAGGGCCAGGCGGTTGATCTGGGGGGAGGCACCGGGCGTGACGCGCTCAGTGTTACGCGTAGGCCATGACCAGGAGGGTTCCCGTGCTTTGTCCTTCTGGGGGAGGAATGATCTCGGCTTTGATGCCCGAGAATCCGGCAGACGCCAGAAGGGCCGTCCATTCATCTGCCGAGTGGTCCCACCTGGTTACCGCCTTGGCCTCCCTCAGAGTGCCTACCGGCTTCATGCCCTCGGCTGGAGGCTTGTGGGAGAAGGCCAGCACACCGCCAGGCGACATCCTCTTGTGGATCAGAGGGAGGAGCTGTTCAGGGTCCGTGAACCAGACAGGCCCGAAGATCGACAGAACCACGTCGAAGGGGCCTTCCGTGCGGGTCACGTAGTCCGTCACCTCAGCCGTGTGGAAAGTGAGCCCAGGGAGGTGCCCCCATCGAGCTACGGCCTTCCTGTACTGACTCGGTGCGATATCGACCCCGGTACAGGAGGCCCCGAGGGTGGACAGGTGGGCCAGGTTGCAGCCTGTACCACAGCCCAGTTCCAGAACGGTACGGCCCTGGAGATCTCCAAGGATCGATTCATCAGGGCCGTGGTCCGGGTACTGAGTCCAGTTCAACCACGTGCGGGCGCCAGCGGCGTTGACCTCGCGGCGTGGGGTCCGTCCCTGTGCGTACCGCTCCCAGGCTTCCACGGCCTCCATGCTGCTCCCTTCCGATAGGGGCAACTCCCCCCAAGAGTGAGGGGAGTTGCCACGGTCCGCGCTATCTCACTTCTTGCCGCTGTTGGGGCTGTCGTGGCACCCGGCGTGGCACTGGGAGCAGTCGACTCCCTGGGCGGCCCACAGCTCCTGGTCGATGGCGAAGCCGGAGTCCCGGATGGCCTGGATGGTGCCCTTCAAGACGTGCGGCTGCTCCTCCCCCTCTTCCGGGAGGTGCGGGATGTGGTGAATGTAGTGTCCCGCGTGCTGGACGCAGAACGCCATGTAGTTGACCGTGTCGAGCACGAACGTGTGGACGCCCAGGTCCACGGCCTGAGCCGGCCCCATGCGGACCTCAGGGCGTTCGGCGGAGGTCACCAGATAGGCGACGGCCTGGCCGAAGATGCGTTCCGCGAGGTCACGCTCCATGACGTGATCCCGCATGATGAGTCGGACTTCCCGCTCCCAGACCTGGGAGGAGACACAGTTCCGGGGGTTACGGACCTCTACTGCTGTAGCCATCACGGCCCTTTCACTCGGTCGTGCTCGGGTGATGGAACCCGCCCCGGCCACTCGATCTGGCCAGGGTGACCAGGGCGGGGATCTCAGGAGTGCACGCGTCGGTACAGAGCGGCCAAGCCGCGCGCCTGGCGGTTGTGCCTGGCCAGGGCTTTGAGCTGGATGAGGTCCCGCTCTGTGGCGGCTCGTACGGACACAGCGCGTGTCTGCCAGCTGAGGCCAGAGGGGCGCATCAGGGTCAGCATGGGTCCATGGCATGCGTGAACGACGCCGACCATCTGACTGCCGTTGTCGAACACGGCCGTACCGGGCTCCCACACAGTTCCCTGTCTCATCCCGTCCGCCTTTCGCTGGTGTCTGCATCTAGTCAACGGCGACAGAGACCGGGGAACTTGCACACCACTTGCACACGGCAGGCTCAGGCGTGAAGGAACCTACTGCGGGTACTTGCTGGGCTTGCGAGGATGGCTCCAGCGGTTGTCTCCATGGGTAGGGCTGATCACATGAGCAAGACCACCGAACTGCCACCGGGCGCGAACCTGGCTGCGCTCCGGAAGGAACGTGGGCTCACTCAGGGCCAGCTAGCGCGGCTGGCCAGTGTCAGCGTCTCCCTGCTGTCCAAGATCGAAGTAGGGGACCGCACCCTCACGCCTGCGGTTGCTGCCGCTGTGGGCAAGCCGATGGGCCTGAGCATGGCTGAGGTACTGGGCAAAGCCTCTGTGGCCAGGAACGAGGAAGGACGCCTGTCGGCCCTGCGGTCGGCCGTCCGGGACTATGACCTACCGGCACGCCGGGAAGTCCAGGAAGACGCTCTCACGGCGTCTCTGGACGCCGCTGGACAGCACAGGGACGCGGCAGAGGTAGACCGGCTCCTGGCCATGCTCCCTGGCCTGCTGAGGGACGCTACGACGCACGCGCACACGGCCAACACGGTAGAGAGCTGGATGGCCCTGTCCGAGGTTTACAGCAGCGTCTATTGGCTGGCCGCCCGGCACCGATGGATGGACATGGCGGAGCTTGCCGTGACTCGCCAGAGGTGGGCCGTCGAGCAGAAAAAGAACCCTCTGGGCGTGGCGATTGCGGCCAGGGACCGGGCAGGGGCCTACCTGAACGGCGGAGACTTTGAGGGCGGCCTCATGGTGGTGGACCGGGCGATCAGCCAGGCTCAGGCCAGCCTGTCGGGCCAAGAGAGGGCCTTTGCCGTAGGACTCCTCAACCTGCGAGGGATGACCCTTGCCGGACGCTTCAAGGACAAGAAGGAAGGCAAGAAGGAAGCGGAGCGGCATATCAAGTCGGCTTGGGAAGCCGCTGAATGGTTCGACCGGGACTGGAACCGGCACAGCATGATCTTTGGGCCCCAGAACACGACCACACACGTTCTGGCTACTCGGCTGGACCTGGGGCGGCCACGTGAGGCTCTGAGGGTGGCAGAGAGCCTGGATGCGGCTTTGGAAGGCTTGCCCGCTACCCGTGTGGCTCCCTCGCACATGAATCTGGCCAGGGCCCGGCTCGATGTCGGGGACCGTGACGGAGCTCTGGAGAGCCTGTCCGATGCGTGGGAGGCGGCTCCCCAGATGGCCCGCATCCATCCCATGGCACGGGAGGTGTTCCGTGTGCTGTCGTCCCTGCACCGCAGGAGCAACCCAGAGCTACTGCGGCTCTCGAAGCTGTCGGGAATCAAGGTCTGAGGGTTGGGGCGGCAGACTGTCTGACCTGCGAAGACAGTCTGCCCCCATGCGACCGGCTACACGTCGAAGACGGCCGTCACGGGCGCGTGGTCGGACCACCGCTGGTCATAGCTGGCGGGCCGCTCCACGTACCCCTTGACCGCCTTCGTTGCCAGGCCAGGCGAACTGACAATAAGGTCGATGCGCCAGCCCGCGTCGTTGTCGAAGGCGCGGCCCCGGTACGACCACCACGAGTACGGGCCCGCGGTGTCCGGGTGCAGGGCGCGCACCACGTCCACGTAGCCGCCGCGGGTCTCGTCCAGGACGTCGGTCAGCCAGGCGCGCTCCTCCGGGAGGAAACCGGACTTCTTCTGGTTGGCCTTCCAGTTCTTCAGGTCGGCCTCCTGGTGCGCGATGTTCCAGTCGCCGCACACCACGACCTCGCGGCCGTCCGCAGCGGACCGCTTGCGCAGCTCGACGAGGTACGGCAGGAACTCCGCCATGAAGCGTTCCTTCTCGTCCTGCCGCTCCGTGCCGACCTCACCGGAGGGCAGATAGAGGCTGGCGACGGTCAGACCGGGCAGATCCGCCTCGACATAGCGGCCGCTGGTGTCGAATTCCGCCGAGCCGAAGCCGACCTGGACGCGGTCCGGCTCCCGCCGGGTGCAGAGCGAGACACCGGCCCGGCCCTTGGCGGCCGCCGGGGCGTGCACGGTGTGCCAGCCGGCGGGCTCGCGCACCTCGTCCGGGAGCTGGGCGGTCTCGGCCCGTACCTCCTGCAGGCACAGCACATCGGCCGCGGTCTCCGCCAGCCACGGGACGAAGCCCTTCTTGGCCGCGGCGCGCAGCCCGTTCACATTCACCGAGGTCACTGTGTACACGACGCTCTCCCAACCCTTTCCCGGCCGCCCTGTTTCTTCCCGGGCCGAAGGAAGGCTCCCATACGGGGCGGACCGGCACGGCAACGCCCTCACCGTCAGGGGGTGGCACCACCGGGCCGCGGCGCCCTCAGGAAATTCCGGCCGTGACGAACTCGCCGGTAATTCCCGGTGCGCCGGCGAAAAACACGGCCAGGGCCACGGTAATTCCCGCTGCGGGAAGCCCGTACCTGCATTGATTCCCCCTTGTTGATGCCCCTCCGAGACCTTGATGAGCCCACTCGACACGGCAGGGGCATGCCACTGAATTCCTGCTCGGTGACCATGAGACCACCCAGCCCGAAGCCCGCCCGACCCCGCATTCTCGCGCCGGGCATCCTCCACCCGTACGCTTTCCGGAATGGAGATACGCCCCGCCCGCTATGACCACCCCGACGCGGTCTCGCTCGACGAACTGGTCCAGCAGGAGTACGTCCGGCGCTACGGCGACGGCGACATCACCCCGCTGGCGCCGGAGATGTTCGCCCCGCCCCACGGCACGTATCTGATCGCCTACGACGGCGGCCGCCCCGTGGCCACCGGCGGGTGGCGGCGACAAGAGGACGCGGCGGAGGGGTACCGGGCCGGCGACGCCGAGATCAAGCGGATGTTCGTGGTCCCGGAGGCCCGCGGACGGGGGCTGGCCCGGCGCATCCTGGCCGCCCTGGAGGCCGACGCGCGGGCCGCCGGGTGCTCCCGCATGGTGCTGGAGACCGGGATCAAGCAGCCCGAGGCGCTGGAGCTGTATGCCTCGTCCGGCTATGCACCGGTCGAGAAGTTCGGCCTGTACCGGACCTACGACGACAGCCGCTGCATGGCGAAGCCGCTGACGGCGGAACGACGCCACTGACGGCGGAGCACCGAGACGGCCGGGGGCCTCCCCCTCACGGGCGGGCCCCCGCCACGCTTCCCCTCCCCCCTCCCCGCCGCACCCCGCCCCTCTTGTTGACAGGCGTCCGGGCCGCTCCCCATACTCATTCCACTAATCAACTAGCTAAAGGGGGGATCCGGGTGAGCGACCCGAGCCCATGGGCCATCGAGGCCGAAGGCCTGGGGAAGCAGTACGGCCGCGGCTGGGCACTGCGGGACTGCTCGTTCCGGCTTCCCGCCGGCCACATCTGCGCCCTCGTCGGCCCCAACGGCGCCGGCAAGAGCACGTTCCTGGGCACCGCGACCCGGCTGGTGCAGCCGACCACCGGCACGCTGAAGCTGTTCGGCGTCCCGGTCACCGACCCGGAGGTACTGACCCGGTTCGCTTTCCTCGCCCAGGACAAGCCCCTCTACCCCCGCTTCACCGTGGCGGACACCCTGCGGCTGGGCCGGGAGCTCAACCCGCGCTGGGACCAGGCCCTGGCCGAGCGGATCGTCCGCTCCGGGAACGTGCCGCTCGGCGCCCGCGTCGGCACCCTCTCCGGCGGGCAGCGCACCCGCGTCGCCTTCGCCCTCGCCTTCGGCAAGCGGCCCGAGCTGCTGCTGCTCGACGAGCCGATGTCCGACCTCGACCCGCTCGCCCGGCACGAGCTGTCGGGGCTGCTGATGGCCGAGGCCGCCGAACACGGCACGACCGTCCTGATGTCGTCCCACATGCTCTCCGAGATGGAGGTGATGTGTGACTATCTCCTCGTCCTCGCCGAGGGCCGGCTGCGGATGGCCGGCCGGACCGAGGAACTGATCCCCGCACACCTGCTCGTGACGGGCGTCGCCGAAGGGGACGACGGGGTGCCCGAGGAGCTGCGCCGGCAGCACACCGTGGTCGAATCCCGCATCAGCGGGCGGCAGTTCAGCGCCCTGGTGCGCACCGGCGGCCCGCTCTCCGACAGCTGGGAGGTGCTCTCGCCGAGCATGGAGGAGGTCCTGCTGGCCTACCTCCGCTCGCCCGACGCCCCCGCCCTGATCGCGGACGAGGCCCGTATCGGCCGAACGCGGACGGCCGCGGCATGAGCCGGACCAGCACCCCCGGCCGCACCGCCACGGACACCGGCGGCGCGGGCGCGGCGACCGGTCCGGACGCCCCCGCGGCGGCCACCCCCCGCCGCGGCCCGCTGCGCGGCCTGCCCTGGCTGGTGTGGCGCCGGCACCGCGCCCTGCTGCTCACCGCCCTGCTGCTCACCGTCGTCGGCTGCGCCACCTTCGCCTACCAGCGCGCCGGCGTCCTGGACTTCCTGCACACCCAGGGCACCCCGACCGACACCGAGAGCCCGCTGTCCACCTCGTTCCAGAGCACGTTCAGCACGATGTTCGGCAGCGACACCGTCTTGCTCCAACTGCTGCCGTTCGCGGCCGGAATCTTCCTCGGCGCACCGCTGATCGCGGGCGAGCAGGAGCACGGCACCGCCAAGCTGGTCCTCACCCAGTCGGTGAGCCGGGGCCGCTGGCTCACCGCTGCCCTCGGCCTGCCGCTGGCCGTCGTGGTGCTGTGCGCCACCCTGCTGTCGGCCGCCTTCTCCTGGCTGTGGGCGCCGGCACACGGCCTGGTCATGAACGGCAACTGGCTGGAGAGCGGCCCCTTCGACACCACCGGCCCGGTCCCGGTCGCCAAGACCCTGTTCCTGACCCTCTGCGGTATCGCGATCGGCATGCTGTTCAAGCGGGTGGTGCCGGCGATGGCGGCGACCACGGCGTTCTCACTGGTCGCCGCGGTGCTCTGGGCCGATCTGGTCCGTCCACGGCTCGGCACGCTGCACAGCATCAAGTACCCGTACGGCTCCGGCGGGAGGGACCTGCCGTTCGACGCCGCGCGGGTGAACGACTGGATGGTCACCACCTACGGCCGGCCCACCGGTGTGACCGAGTATTTCGAGTACGGACAGATGGCGGGGATGCAGTGGCGGGGCGCGGGAATTCTGCTGGCGGCGTCGGCCGTGGTGCTGGCGTTCGTCGTATGGCGCACCCACCGGCGGCCGCTCTGAACGGCCGGCCGCCCGGCGGGCCGTACAGGAGGCCGGCCCCGGGTGCCTGCCGTACGGGGTTCGCCCCGGGCGGCGCTTTGACACCCGGCACGGCCGGCCCGATCATCAATCGGTCGGGCAGCCCCCACCCGGCCCCATATGGGACGGCACGGGCGAAAGCAGCAGAGAGGTGGTGAGCGTCGTCGAGTTCCGGATCGACCGCCGCAGCGGTGTCGCCACCTACCTCCAGATCGTCCAACAGGTCCAGCAGGCACTGCGGTTGGGCGTCCTGGTGGAGGGCGACCGGCTGCCGACCGCCGCCCAGGTGGCCGCGACGACCAAGGTCAACCCCAATACGACCCTCAAGGCCTACCGCGAACTGGAACGCGAAGGCCTGGTCGAGCCGCGCCCCGGCCTCGGCACCTTCGTCAGCCGCACGCTCGCCCGCCCCGAGTCCGCCGCGGACACCCTGCTCCGCGCGGACCTCGGCGCCTGGGTGGACCGGGCCCACGCGGAGGGCCTGGACCGGGAGGACGTCCAGGCCCTGATGACCTCGGTACTCCAGGACCGGTACCCGGACGACTGAGCCGGCGGACGGGCCCCGGCAGACGGCTGAGCCGCCGGACGCCCCCGGTCGCCGGCCTCCCCGAGCACCTACGGGCGGGAGGGGCGCCCACTTCGGCGCCCCTCCCGCCCGCCGCTCCCGTCCCCGCTTGACCCTCACGCCACGTCAGGCTCCACGCTGAAGCACCACGGCACGGCCCCGGCCACCACCGGCGATCTCACCGCCGGAAGACGGGCGGGCCGACCGGACATGACGGGACGAAAGGCGCTGCGATGAGCTACTCGGTCGGGCAGGTCTCCGGCTTCACGGGGATCACGGTGCGGACCCTGCACCACTACGACAAGGCCGGGCTGCTCTCCCCCGGTGACCGCAGCCCCGCCGGCTACCGCCTCTACAGCGACGCCGACCTCGCCCGCCTCCAGCAGATCCTCTTCTACCGGGAACTCGGCTTCCCCCTCGACGAGATCGCCACCATCCTGGAAGACCCCCAGGCCAACGCGCTCGACCACCTCCGCGCCCGACACCGCCTCCTCAACGACCAGATCGCCAAGCTGCAACGCCTGGTCGAGGTCGCCGAACACGCCATGGAGGTCCAGCAGACCGGTGTGGAGCTGACCCCCGAGGAGCGGTTCGAGGTCTTCGGCGAGGTGACCTTCGACCTCACCTACGCCACCGAGGCCCACCTCAAGTGGCAACACCGCGAGGGCCATCAGCGCTCGATGGCACGGGCCGCCGCGCACTCCAAGGAGGACTGGGCGACGATCATGGCTGAAGCCGCCGACTGGCGCCATCGCCTCCTCGCCACCTTCGACACCGGGGAGCCGGCCGACGGCACCCCCGCCATGGACCTCGCCGAGGAGCACCGTCGGCACCTCACCCGCTGGTTCACCCCGTGCCCCACCGACATGCACGGCCGGATCGCCGACGACTTCGCCGCCGACCCCCGCGCCTTCGCCCTCCTCGTCCCGCCCACCGAACAACGCCCCGGCCTCGCCCCGTACCTGCGCACCGCCGTACACGCCAACGCCGTCCGGCAGGCTCCCGCCCACGGCGGCTGAGACGCCGCACGAGGACTCACCGGCCGTACACCACACCTGGGCCCCGAACGCGGTCCGCCGCCCCGGCCGACCACACCCCGAGAAGCAAGAAGGCTGACGAAGGCTGACCACCCATGCCAAAAATCCTCATCACGGCCGCCGGCTCCTACGGCGACATCGCCCCGTACACCGGAGTGGGCGCCCGGCTCCGTGCCGCCGGCCACGAGGTCGCGCTCGCCACCCACGACAGCCACGCCGGGCTCGTACGGGCCGCCGGCCTGGAGTTCCGCCGGCTGCCGGCCGACCCCCGCGCGCGCCGCGCCGCGCCCGCGCCCGCCGACGGGCAGGACCGGCCCGGACGCCCCGACGGCAAACGCGACCTCATGCGCCAGGCCGCCGCCTTCCTCAGGGAACTGGCCGGCGGTATCGCCGACGCCGCCCCCGAGGACACCGACCTCCTCCTGCTCTCCACCACGACCGCGCCCCTCGGCCACCACCTCGCCGAGGCCCTGGACATCCCGTTCCTGGACCTGCCCCTGGTGCCCGGCGCCCCCACCGGCGACTTCGCCCCGGTGGTCAGCGGCGGCCGCTCACTGGGCCGCTGGGGCAACCGCGCCGCCGGCCGGCTCTCCCTCCGCATCATCGACCGCCTCCACGCCGACGCCTCCCGCGACCTCCGGGCCCGCCTCGGCCTGCCGCCCGCCACGCCCCGTACGGTCCGCCGGCGCACCGAGGCCGCCGCCCGTCCGGTCCTGCACGGCTTCAGCGAGGCCCTGGTGCCCCGCCCCACCGACTGGCGCCCCGGCCTCGACGTCGTGGGGAACTGGTGGCCCTGGCACGCACCGGACGCCCAACTCCCGCCCGCCGTCGAGGACTTCCTGGCCGCCGGCCCGCCCCCGGTCTTCATCGGCTTCGGCAGTATGGCGGGCGGCGAGGGCGAGCGCCTGAGCGCTCTCGCGGCAGCCGCCCTGCGCCGCGCCGGGGTCCGCGGCATCCTCCAGTCCGGCTGGGCCGGCCTGTCCGCGGGGGACACCTCCGCGGACGCCGGCCTCCTCACCGTCGGCGAGATCCCGCACGCCCTCCTCTTCCCCCGGATGGCCGCGGTGGTGCACCACTGCGGCGCCGGCACCGCCGCCGCGGGCGTACGCGCCAAAGTCCCCACCGTCCCGGTCCCGGTCACCGCCGACCAGCCCTTCTGGGCCGCCCGCCTGGCCACCCTCGGCGTCGCCACCGCCCCCATCCCCTTCAAGGAACTGACCGGGGACGACGGCACCGCCCGCCTCACCCACGCCCTCACCCAGGCCACCACGACCCCGGCCCACCGCGACCGCGCCCACGCCGCCGCCCACCGCCTCACCACCGAGGACGGCGCCGGCAAGGTCCTCACAGCGGTCGAACGCCTGACGCCGTGAGCGGCGGGGCTGCGGGCGACCGGCGACGGACGACAGACGGCGGACGACGGACAGCCAACGCGGGCCGGCAAACGCCCGACGGCACCCAGCTCCCCCGCCCCCTCACCCCACCGGCCGCCCACCCCCGCGGGGCCCGTCCGGGCGACGGCCCGCCACCCGTTCGGCGGCCCGCTGCCCCGCCCCGGGATGCGACCGCCCGCCACAAGGCGTGGGCTCGCAACTATGACAACGTTCCGCAAAAGCACCTCGCTGCGCAGAATGCTGCTGCTCGCCATAGCCCCGACGGCCACGGGCTGCGCCCTCGCCCTGGCGGCGTCCGAGGTGGCCGTGGCCGCCCCGGCCGGCAACTGGGGCCACCCCACGAAGGCCCGCCACCGCATCAGCTCGCCCTACGGCGTCCGCGGCGCCTGGCAAGCCGGCCACCACACCGGCATCGACCTCGCCGTCCGCGTCGGAACCAAGGTCCGCTCCGTGGGCTCCGGCACCGTGATCCTCGCCAAGCGGTCCGGCGCCTACGGCAAGGCCGTGACGATCCGGATGAACGACGGCCGCTACACCCTCTTCGGCCACCTCTCCCGCATCACGGTCCGCCCCGGCCAGAAGGTCCGCGCCCGCACCCACCTCGGCTACAGCGGCGCCACCGGCCGCGCCACCGGCCCCCACCTCCACTTCGAGGTACGCACCAGCCGCCGCTACGGCTCGGACATCAACCCCCTCCCCTACCTCGCCCGACACGGCATCCGTCTCACGCCCCACACCCCCACCACACGCCCCCACCGCCACCGCCACCGCCACCACTACGCACCCGCCCACGGCCACCACCGCCACCACGGCCCCCGCCCTCACCACCACCGTCGCTGACCCCCGGCCCACCCGGCCTGACCCCTGACGCCCCTTCAGCCCCACCTCCGGCGGCCCGCCCGGCTGGCCGCCGCTCCCCCGCCCTCAACACCCCCTGAAACGCCGAAATCCCGCCCGGTCATGAAGACCGTGCGGGATTTCCTGAATCACGTGGCGTACAAGGGTCCTCGCGGATCGCCACGAGCGACGAGGCGCACCGGGAACAGGCCGTTCGGAGCGACGGATGTACCCGATGGGGTCGGATCGCGCAGGGCTGCGGCCTTGTGCACGGCATTGGGCACCTGTCCCTGGTGATTCTGGCCCAGCCGGGGCGTCTGTCTCGGGACGAGTCGACGGATTGGATCGCAGCGATGGCCACCATCACCCCGAAGGACCACCTGGTCGAGCACAAATCGACCGTTCCCGCGAACAGGGATGACTCCGTCAAACTCTTCGTACGCGAGTACGACGGAACCAAGCCGAACAAGCCGCGCAAAGCCGTCCTCATGCTGCACGGCAGGAGTGTTCCGGCGCTCGCGGGCCTCGACCTGCAATACGGGAAGTACAGCTGGGCTCAGTCGCTGGCAGAAGACGGCTGCGACGTGTTCATCCTGGATCTCCAGGGATCGGGCCGCTCCCCGCGCCCGAAGATGGACGACGCCTGCAATGCCAACCCGGCCCTGCAGGAAGAGTTTCTGGTCCCCAATCCGCTGTCGGCCACCTGCTCCCCGAAGTATCCGTACCAGCTGAACAACTCGCAGAGCGACTGGGACGAGCTCGACACCGTCGTTGAGTTCATCAGGGACCGCCACGACGTTCAGAAGGTCGCGCTCGCCGGCTGGTCGGCGGCGTCGTTCCAGATGGGACCATATGCCCTGCAGCACCCCGAGAAGGTGGAGAGCCTGCTCCTTCTCGCCCCGATGTTCCCGCCCAAGGGCAGGGCGAGCAAGCCAGGTACGCGCTTCGAGGCGCCGGTTCCGCTGCCGGTGTCCACCCCGGCAGCCGTGTTCGGTTTCCCGATGAGCTTGACCAGTAAGGGCGGCTTCGAAAGCTCATGGGACAGTCAGCTGCACTGCCCCAACCAGCGGGAGGCCGACATGGTCGACGTGGTGTGGAAAGCCATCATGGAGAACGACACGGTCGGCAAGGGCTGGGGACCCAAGGAGGGCCGAGCCCCTCAGGGCGTGATGCGGTTCCGGAATTCCTTCTGGTGGGGCTGGAACTCCTCCACGGTGCCGCTGGACGGCACTCTCGGCAACACGGTGCCCGTGCTCATCATTTACGGAGCACTGGACACCACAGCGAACACCTCGCCGGACCTGGGCCAGCTCTACTTCTCGGTCCCTGCCCTGTACAAGGCCATCCCCGGCCCGAACAAACTGAATTTCCGAGTCGCCTGCGCAAGCCACCAAATGCCCTGGGAGCGCCAGTCGAAGGTCCTGCACCGGATGTCCAAGCAGTGGTTCAAGCACACCGCCGTCGACGGCCTCACCAATGGAAGCTTCGACGTGGATGAGGACGGTGTCCTCACGCCCATGGAGTAGCCACCAGGAAACTCTGACTTGCCGGGGCGGGGCGCGGGCAGCGGAGGTTCCCGGAGGACGCGACGCCCGCCGACAGCATGACCGCCCGCTGGTGGAAGATATCCGCCCGCCCCGGCTGTCGGCGGGCCGGACCGTAACAGCGCGGCGCCTGACGCCGGCCTGCCCGCTCCGGCCGGGCGCCGTACCGGGCGCCCGGCTCTGGCCGGGATCGGCGAGGACCGCACTCGCTTTGCCGCCGTCGACGCAGGCGGACAGGCTCCCCCTCTTTGCGTCCGATGAACACCCTCACGGGCGCGTGTATGTCCTATTTCGTTGCGCTTTCGTCACTATTCTGTGATGGCGCCCGCTCATCCGGAGTAGGCCAGGTACGCGAGGGAGCCGTGGTGGCTGAGCCGATTACCAAGTTTGACCCGAGTGGCAAGGCCACGATCCTCAGCTACAACGTTCCGGAGCCGACCTCCTACAGCGGACGCAACATCATCGCCCTGGATGTGGACAAACCCAAGGACTGGTTCCTCGACGCCGCGTTCAAGGCTCCAGAGCGCACACCGGCCCATACGCTGCGCCAGCTGACGGCCTCGGATGTGGCCACGATGCTCCGCACCGGAGACCTCAAGACCTTCCCCGGGATCAGGAATCCGGCCGCCACCCATGCCGGGCTGTTCGCCCCGCACAGCGCAGTAGCGGGAAGCGCGGGCGCCCTGGACACGGCCACCACCAGCGTTCTGGCCCAGGCGCTGCGCAAGGCCACGGTCGAACCGGATCTGACGCCCCTCACCGAAACTGCAGGCACGCCCGCCCCGCCTCCACCTCCGCCTAATGGTCCAGCCCTTGAGAACACCGAGAACACGCCCGGCACCACCCCCGAGGTGACGCACCTGGCCCGGGCGGTGCGCGGCTCGATTCTCTCCCAGGCCGCACTGGCCGATCACCGGGTGCGGCCGCAGATCACCGATCTCGACATCGGGCATGTCACCGAGATGCTGCAGACGGGAAAGCGGCTGAGTGTGCACCGCACCATGTGGGGGGAGTACACGCACACCTTCCTCCCCGACCCCTTCGGACCGCCCGCCGCCGATGGGACGCTGCCCGAAGGGAAGCCGCAGATCGCACTGGTGGAGACCTACCGATTGTCCAACTTCCTTGGCCAGTACGGTGCCGGCCGGACCTTGAAGACATTCACCCTGCTGCCGGGCGAGAAGACCACCATCAGCGTCAAGACGTTCATGAGGACGGAGACCACCAGCAAGTCGGCGTCCAGCGTCCTGGATTCGTTCTCCAAGGAGAGCGCCGACGACTTGCAGACCACCGTCGCGCACGAGAACTCCGACAAGGAAGCTGAGCAGAAGAGTCTGGAGTGGCACGTCGAGGCGGAGGCAGACGCCCATTGGGGGTGGGGCAACGCGAAGATCAGTGGCGGCGTCAAGGGATCCACCGCGTCCCAGCGTGAACAATTCGCCAAGGACATGAGCAACGCGGTCAACAAGCACGCGTCCAAGGCATCAGCAAAGAGGGACGTGCAGGTGAACACGTCCAACGAGGTGAAGACACAGAGCGGCGAGGAGACCTCGATCACCCGTCAGCTTGAGAACATCAATGTCGGACGGACCTTGAACTTCGTCTTCCGTCAGATGAACCAGGAGCACATCAGCATCCTTCACCTGGTCGACGTGCGCGTGGCCTTCTGGAACGGATACGGAGAGTCCACGCGCGAGGTCCCGCTGTCCGGACTCGACGGTCTGCTCGACACCTACGTCAAGCCCGAGAAGAAGAACGACCTGCGCAAAATGGTCCTCGACCAGCTCTCCACGATCTTCGACTACCAGGACAAGCTGGTCGACCCTCCCATGGTGGAAACAAAAACGATCGGCGCGAACGACACCTACCTGCGTTGGCGGAAGAAGACGTCCACTTACCAAGATGAGACCGGCAACGTCATCACGGTTCCCGGAGTCATCGTGAACGTAGACAAGATCGCCATGCGTACCGAAGGCGTCGTGGTCGATGCCCTCCTAGGCCAAGGCAACGCCCTCGACGAATACTCGCAAGGCCTGCAACTCAACGCCGTCCGCGAACGCACACTCGACAACGACCGCGAGACTTTGGGACAGAAACTCGTCACCGACAACGAGAACGCGAAAGCCAAAATTTTCAAAGACATCTTCACTCCCTCCGTTGCCCTGCCCGGCAAGATCTCGGTCTCCGCCTCGGACACCGGAGTGACCGTCGCCAGCCACGCAGGTGCCGATGGCGCCCACGCCGTCAGCGGTAGCGGCACATGAACACCCCCACGCCCGACGTGGCATTGGCACCCGCCGGAGCAGCTCTCCGGCCCACCTCCGTCGCCCCGCGGAACCAAGTCCTGTCATCCGCGACGTCCAAGTGAACACCTCTGACGAGGTCAAGACCCAAACGGGCGAGGAGACTGATGAGCACAGCCACACCGGACACCCCCCTAGGGCCCCTCGGGGCCATCCTGAACCAGAGGCCGATCAAGGGCAGGGCTGAACTCACACCAGCCCTGTCCACCCCAGAAGCCCGAAGAGAGAAGAACGGGGCCCGCATCAAAGCACTGTCGAAGAGTCAGGATGACTGCGAAGCCCTGGCGCTTCTCTTCTCCGACCAGGGCATCACCGACGACAACACAGTGCCCGGCCGCCTCAAGGAGATCCTAGCTGCCACGGAGCACTGGGCAATCCCTGGGCTTCAGACCGGTATCGCATTTTCCGATCGCCACTTCAAAGGAGACCAGAAACCTGGCGGCGAAGGTTTCCGCGATCCGTGGGAGTCGAGCAGGAATCAAGTAGGTCACTTCCTCACCGCAGTCGGCATGAGCTTCGAACCTGCCGTGGTTCGTCGGCGAGTTGGAGGAATCACCCTTCGAACACTTCTCGATGCTCCAGAAGCCATGCTCGACAGCGAGGTAGTCCGACGCCTCGTCATCGGCCACGAGAAGGCAGCGGACCCCTCATTGGGAGATGCGGCAATTGGAGCTCTGGTAGGCGCCGCCGTACCTGTAGGGATTACGGGAGGGTCACCTGTGCCGGGGATCCTGGGTGGCGCGGCCATCGCCGTGATTCGGGCATTCCGTGCACAATTCCAAGCAGTTACCCAATCCGACATCATCGCTTGGGACGCCGCCCTCGCAGCACTCGGAAACAATACGGCACTCAACCTTGGCGCCGCCGAACCCGAACTTCGGAAAATCCCAATCGTCTATGAGAACCGGGGAAACAGCATCCAGGACCTCCGCCTCAGTCTTTGCGGCTGGTATCTCGGACGGGCAATCACAGCAGGCCGGTTCGCTTCCGGAGAAGCGATCGCCACGTGGGTCCGTAAGAATCTTCACGATTGAACGCTTTTCCAAAGGACGGTGGCGTGGAAGTACGGGGCAACAACGCGTGGTGGGACCCGCCCGATCGATTCGGCCCGTGGCAAACGGAATTCAACCGATTCCGACGGTGGGCAGAGGACAGCACCTGGCAGCGCGCCCTGGCTGAGCTCCACGCCTGTCCGCGTACTCGTTGAAGTGGCCCTGGCAAGACTTCCGTGAAGCCGGGGTGTGCGACCGTGCGCCGGTGACGCTGCGTCATGGGTGGCGGCGTCGAGGGGTGTTCACGAGAGGGTCTGACCAGCAACGGAGAGACCTCCCGAAGATCTTTTCCCGCCGAGATGAAGATCGTTTCCCGGCGGGTTGCGTGCTGAGCGCTTCAGGTGGCCCCGCTGAGCTTCTGAGTTGGCCCGCAGTGCGACTTTTCGAGCTAGATCACCTGATCGAGCTAACTGCCACCAGCGGGCGATCCCGAAGGCCAGGCTTGATCCTGAGCTCACCCGCTCGCCCGGTGGCCAGATCATGGATGAATGCCTCGTGCACGGAGCCACCGTCGCCGATGATCAGCGAGGTGCGAGCGATGATGGCAGCCGGGGCGAACAGGCGGATCGCCGTTTCGGCCGCGGCCTTCGCAGCCCCTAGGTGTATTGACCCGCAGCGTTCTTAACTCGGCTGATGGGCGGCTGGCCTGCGAGTGCGGTGTGGCTGCGGTGGTGGTTGTAGGTGTGGAGGAAGTCTGTCAGGGCTTCGGTGCGTTCGCTGTTGCTGGTGTAGGGCCGGTGGTAGGCCCATTCGTCGAGCAGGGTGCGGTTGAAGCGTTCGACTTTGCCGTTGGTCTGTGGCCGGTAGGGCCGGATGCGTTTGTGGGCGTTGCCGGCTGCGGTGAGGGTCCGGGTGAACAGCTTGGACTTGTAGCAGGAGCCGTTGTCGGTCAGGACGCGCTCGACAGTGATCCCGTGCGAGGCGAAGAAGGCCTGGGCCCGGTGCCAGAAGGCGATCGCGGTGTCCTTGCGTTCGTCGATGAGCACTTCGCTGTAGGCCAGGCGGGAGTGGTCGTCGACGGCGGAGTGGATGTAGCTGTAGCCGATCACCGGCTTGCAGCTCTTGCGCTGCTGCGTGGTGGCCTGCTTGTTGTGGGCGCCCGTGGTCCTGCCGACCGTGCGCCAGCCGCCTCCGTCGGGGATGTTGCCGAGCTTCTTGATGCCGAGGTGGACCATTTCGCCGGGCCGGGCTCGTTCGTAGCGGCGGATCGGCTCGCCGGTGGGCCGGTCGAGCCAGGCCAGCCGGTGCAGGCCACGGCGGGTCAGGACCCGGTGCACGGTCGAGGCCGGCAGGCCCAGGATCGGGCCGATCCTGGCCGGTCCCAGCTTGCGGGTTTGCCGCAGGGTGCAGACACGGTCGGACCCGGCCCGCTGCAACCGGCGCTCTCGCCTCCCTCTGGATATGGCTGACGCCTACGCCGATGCTTGGCACGTTCCTTCCGGCAGGCAGGCCGCCGAGCGGTTGCAGCACCTGGCCAACCAGTTGGTCCTGGCCCCGGCCCGCCTCGCCCAGCAGCGCGGGTACTTGCGCGGCTGGCGCGGGGATCTGGGCGTGGACGCGACGCCGATCCCGGTCCTGGCCGACCCGGGCAAAGAGCGCGGACACCGCTTCGGTGGAGATCACCGCAGGCTGGCACTACAGCGCGGGAGCTGACGAAGGCACCTTCGGCTACAGCGCCGGCTTCGTGGTCGCAGCCCATCGCCGCCGCCGGCGAGAGGGCTGGAAAGCCCTTGGCCTACCCGCAGTTGTGTGTCGGCCTCGTGCTCGATACCCCCACGGTCCGCTTCGGCAGCAACGCGGTCACTGCTCTGACACGGCTCACCGAACTCGGCTTTCCGGCTGGGACCTGTGCGGCCGGCCGTGCCTACACCGGAGGCGCGCCCGAGACCTTCCAGACCCCCGTGCGCCGCCTCGGCTACCGCCTCACCCTGGATGACAAGGCCGAGAACAGGGGCAAGCAGGGCAGCCGGCGGGGCGCCCTGCTGATCAACGGCTCGCTGGCCTGCCCCCACATGCCCACCGCCCTGGCCCAGGCCACCCAAGGCGCGAAGGACGAATCGGTACGCATGCCGTCCGAGGAACTGCAGCGAGCAATCGAGGAACGGGGGCCTTACTTCCTCAAGACCAAACAAGGCCCGGACGCCCGAGGTGCCCTCCGTCTTCAGTGCCCGGCAGCCGACGCTGGGCCCCCGGGGCCAGCCGTCGTGCCCACAAGACCGCATGACAGCAAATCAGGGCTCGCACAGCCGCGATCCGCTGTCGTCCATCACCCGGACAACCTTGAACAGCCCCCGGAAACGACAAAGATCCCGACCGATCATGGTGATCGGCGGGATCTCGTCAACCGTTCCTGAGCTAACTCAAGAACGATCTCACGTGGACCTGAGGGGACTCGAACCCCTGACCCCCTCGTTGCGAACGAGGTGCGCTACCAGCTGCGCCACAGGCCCTTGCGACGAGTGAAACTCTAGCATCTCGATCGCGGTGCTCGGAAATCGCTTCCGGTGCTGGTCAGCGGAGGGCCGTCACTCGTTCGCCGCGCGCGGGCGGTCCTCGTCCTCGTACTGGTCGAAGAGCGGGGTGCGGCCGCGGGTGCGGCGGCCGGCGTGGGTGGGGCGGTCCGTCTGCGGGTCGGGCTGCGGGTGGTCATGGGCGGAGCTGGAGCGGGCGGAGCTCCAGGCGTCGTCGGCGTCCAGGTCGACATGGCTGGTGGCGCGCGGGGCGACCGGGGCGGTGACGTAGGTGGGCAGCGGGACCGGGACCGGTTCCCAGCTGCCGTCGGCGGGGCGCGGGCGCTCGCGTTCGCGCTGCTGGTCGACCCACTCGGCGTGGTCGGTCTCCTCGACCAGGGCGCGACGGCCCGCGGTGTGGGCCGGGGTCGCGGGGCGGGGCGGCTCCGGGGCGGCTTCGGCCGGGGTGTCAGTGCGGGGGTCGGCCGGGTGCTCGTCGGCGGGCGGCTGGTCGGCCGCCTGGGGAGGGCGGCGCCGGCCCTCCCGCAGCCGCTGGGCAGCGGCCTCCGCCTTGCGCCGGTCCATGGTGAAGGTGAAGCGCCGCCGCTCCTGGGCGCGCAGGTAAATGATGTACGCGGTCAGGAGGAGGGCGGGGAGGGCGGGTGCCCACAGGAAGGGGAGGCCGCCGACCGCGGCGACGACGGCGCCGACGGTGAAGGTGAGGAACAGGATGGTGATGGTGCGCCGGCGGCGGGCGAGGACCTTGGCGCGCTTGGTGCGCTCGGCGGCGGAGGGGCGCGGCGGGGCCGCCTGCACCCGGGTGTGGCCGGCCTCGGCCGGGTCCGCGGGAGCGGGGTCGCCGAAGGCCCGGGCGTCGGCCTCGTCGGCCGGAGCGTCCGGGTCCGCTTCTTCGCCCGCATCGTCGGCGGGGTAGTCCCCGTTCCGCTTGTCGTAGCGGCGCTGCATGGCCGCGCGTCCGGACAGCAGCCGGATGGCGGTGCTGAAGCGCTCGGTCGGACGGGCCTCATTGAGCTCGTCCTGCCTACGGAGCCACATCGGCACCAAATAGGCAGCCCAGGCCCCGACGATGACTGCGTAGATGAGGCCGCTGCTTCTCACAACTCACACGGTAGAGGGGTTTGCAGGGGGCCATCCGCCAATTGGGCCGGTGTGTCGCACGATCTGGCTGATATCTCGAACTTTTTTGTGATCGTAGAGATCAGCACCTCCGCCAATCCGGTCAATCGGCGATTCCATTCGAACATTTATTTTATTTGTGGGATGCGCCGGGCGTCCGCGGTTTTCCGCGCCGCCAGCGGCTGAGCAGGCCTTCGGGCACCTCTTCCGCGGTGAGGGCGAAAACGGCGTGGTCGCGCCAGGCGCCGTCGATGTGCAGGTAGCGCGGGCGGATGCCTTCTTCGCGGAACCCGAGCTTTTCGACCACCCGGCGGCTGGGGGTGTTCTCCGGGCGAATGCAGATCTCGATGCGGTGCAGGCCCACGGACCGGAAGCAGTGGTCGACGGCGAGCGCCACGGCCGTCGGAATGACCCCGCGGCCGGCGACGTCCTGGTCGACCCAGTAGCCGACATGGGCCGAGCACATGGAGCCCCAGGTGATGCCCGCGACGGTCAGCTGGCCGACGAGCTGCCCGCGGTATTCGACGACGAAGGGCAGCATCCGGCCGGCGTGCGCCTCGGCGCGGAGGTGGCGCACCATCTGACGGTACGTGGGACGGTGCGGCGGGACGAGGCCGGGCGGGGGCGGCGGGATGGTGGCTTCCCAGGGGCGCAGCCAGTCGCGGTTGCGGCGGTTGACCTCGCGCCAGGCCCGTTGGTCGCGCACCCTTATGGGGCGGAGGGTGACCTCACCGTCCGTCAGGACCACCGGCCAGGGCGCGTTCAGCTCGGGCTCCCGGAAGGTCTGGGGTGGTCGCCGCCGCGGATCTGGTCGACGGCGTGCGGCAGCAGGTCGGAGAGGACGGCGAGGCCGTCGCGGACCCCGCCGGACGAGCCGGGGAGGTTGACGATCAGGGTCGTACCGGCGACGCCCGCCAGGCCGCGGGAGAGCGCGGCGGTGGGCACCTTCGTCCGGCCGGCGGCGCGGATCGCCTCGGGGATGCCGGGGACCTCGTAGTCCAGGACCCGGCGGGTGGCCTCGGGGGTGCGGTCGGTGGGCGAGAGGCCCGTACCCCCGGTGGTGAGGATGACGGCGTACCGGGCGGAGTCGACGGCGCCGCGCAGGGCGGCCGCCACCGGTTCACCGTCGGGCACCACCTGCGGGCCGTCGACCTCGAAGCCCATCGCGGTCAGGCCCTCGGCGAGCAGCGGGCCGCCCTTGTCGGGGTAGACACCGGCCGCGGCGCGGTTGGAGGCGGTGACGACCAGGGCGCGGGCGGGTGTCATGACCGGCTCCAGTCGCCGGACTTGCCGCCGGTCTTCTCCTCCACGCGGATGTCGGAGATCACCGCGGCCTTGTCGACGGCCTTGACCATGTCGACGACGGTGAGTGCGGCCACCGAGACGGCGGTCAGCGCCTCCATTTCGACGCCGGTGCGGTCGGTGGTCTTGACCGTGGCGGTGATCTCGACGGCGTCGTCGGTGACGGAGAGGTCGACCTTGACGCCGGAGACGGCCAGCGGGTGGCAGAGCGGGATCAGGTCGGGGGTGCGCTTGGCGCCCATGATCCCGGCGATCCGGGCGGTCGCGAGGGCGTCGCCCTTGGGCATGCCCTCGCCCCGCAGCAGCTCGATGACCTGCGACGACACCAGGACGCGGCCACGGGCGCGGGCGGTGCGGGCGGTGACGTCCTTCGCGGAGACGTCCACCATCCGCGCCGCGCCCGCCGCGTCGAGGTGGGTGAGGTGTTGCTGGCCGCTGCTCATCGTTCTCCCGGTACCAAACTGCCGCCTGTGGGACGACACCGTACCCCCGGCGGCGGCGGGTCAGCCGAGCAGGACGACGTCCACCTCCGCGCCCGCGGGGACCTCGGTGGTGTCCTCGGGGACGACGATCAGGGCGTTCGCGTGCGCCATGGCCTTGATCAGGTGGGAGCCGGCGCCGCCGACGGGGGTGACCGTGCCGGCCTCGGCGTCGTAGGAGCCGCGCAGGAACTGGCGCTTCCCCTTGGGAGAGGAGGTGACGGCCTCGGTGCACCGGGCGGGTGTGAAGGGGCGGTGGACGTCGGGCAGGCCCATCAGGGCGCGGATGGCCGGGCGGACGAACAGCTCGAAGGAGACGTACGAGCTGACGGGGTTGCCGGGCAGGGCGAGGAGCGGGATGCGGTCGGGGCCGATGAGGCCGAAGCCCTGCGGTTTGCCGGGCTGCATGGCGAGCCTGCGGAACTCGACCGCGTCGCCCGCGAGGGACGAGCCATCGGACTCCGTCGCGGACAGCGCGGCCAGCGTCTCCTTGACGACGTCGTAGGCGCCGACGCTGACGCCGCCGCTGGTGACAAGGATGTCGGCCCGGATGAGCTGGTCCTCCAGGGTGGAGCGGAGGGTCTCGGCGTCGTCGGCGACGGCCCCGACGCGGTAGGCGAGGGCGCCGGCGGCACGGGCGGCGGCGGTGAGCTGGAAGCTGTTGGAGTCGTGGATCTGCCCGGGGCCCAACGCCTCGCCGGGCTGGACCAGTTCGCTGCCGGTCGAGAGCACGACGACGCGGGGCCGGGGGTGGACCCGGACCGTGCCGCGGCCGATGGCGGCGAGCAGGCCGATCTGGGAGGGGCCGAGGACGGTGCCCGCCCGCAGGGCCTGCTCGCCTTCGGTGACATCGCTGCCGCGGGCGCGGATGTGGGCGCCGACGGCGGCCGGGCGGTGGACGCGGACCTCGCCGCCGGCGTCCTGGGGGGCGGCGCTGTGGGCGCGCATCGTGTCAGCCGGTCCCTGGCCCGAGCCGCCGTCGGTCCACTCGACGGGGACGACGGCCTCGGCGCCGGGCGGCACCGGGGCGCCGGTCATGATGCGGGCGGCCTGACCGGGCCCGATCGCGGGCAGTTCGCCGCTGCCCGCCGCGACGTCGCCGATGACGGTGAGGGTGACCGGCGCGGTCTCCGTGGCGTCCGCGACATCGGCGGCCCGGACCGCGTAGCCGTCCATGGAGCTGTTGTCGAAGGGCGGCAGCGCGACGGGGACCGCGATGTCCTCGACCAGCACGCAGCCCTGGGCGTCGAGGAGTTGCAGCTCGATCGGGTCCAGCGGGGCGACCTTGGACAGGATGTCGTCGAGATGCTCGGCCACCGACCAGACGCGGTCCTGGTGGCTGGTCCGGCCGGTGGCGTTGTTCAACGTCTTACATCTCCTCGGTGACGTAACTGCGAAGCCAGGTCCGGAAGTCCGGGCCCAGGTCTTCACGTTCGCATGCCAGTCGGACAATGGCACGCAGATAGTCGCCGCGGTCACCGGTGTCATAGCGGCGGCCCTTGAAGACCACGCCGTGCACCGGGCCACCGAGGGCGGGGTCGGCGGCCAGCGCCTGGAGGGCGTCGGTGAGCTGGATCTCGCCGCCGCGGCCCGGGGCGGTCTTGCGCAGCACCTCGAAGACGGCCGGGTCGAGGACGTAGCGGCCGATGATGGCGAGGTTGCTGGGGGCCTCGGCCGGGTCCGGCTTCTCGACCAGGTCGGAGACGACCACGACGTCGTCGTCGCCGGTGGGGGCGGCGGCCGCGCAGCCGTAGAGGTGGATCTGCGCCGGGTCGACCTCCATGAGGGCAATGACGGAGCCGCCGTGCTGCTCCTGTATCTCGACCATGCGGGCCAGCAGCGGGTCGCGGGGGTCGATCAGGTCGTCGCCCAGGAGGACGGCGAAGGGCTGGTCGCCCACGTGTGGTGCGGCACACAGCACCGCGTGCCCCAGGCCCCGGGGGTCGCCCTGGCGTACGTAGTGCATGGTCGCGAGGTCGCTGGACTCCTGGACCTTGGCGAGCCGGGACTCGTCGCCCTTGCGGTGCAGGGCCTCTTCGAGTTCGTAATTGCGGTCGAAGTGGTCTTCCAGGGGACGCTTGTTGCGGCCGGTCACCATCAGGACGTCGGAGAGCCCGGCGGCGGCGGCCTCCTCCACCACGTACTGGATGGCGGGCTTGTCGACCACCGGGAGCATCTCCTTGGGTGTGGCCTTGGTGGCGGGGAGAAACCGGGTGCCGAGGCCGGCTGCGGGGATGACAGCCTTGCTGATCCGTGTGTGCGATGGGGTCATGCGCGCCACCATAACCGGCCCTATCGGAACGATGATGAGGGTCTGGTGAATAGAGCATGAGAGCGGGAGCAAGGGCACACAGTGAGCATCGATCACGATAGAAAGCGCAGGTTGCGGCGGGATCTCCTGGAGGTGAGGAGAGCGTTGCCGGTGGATGTCGTCGCGGCGACGGGCGAGGCGCTGGCCCGGCGTGCTCTGGAGCTGGACGAGTTGGTGTGGCCGGTCGCCCCGCGGCCCGAGGCGCTGCCGACGGTGGCCGCGTACGTCTCGATAGGCGGCGAGCCCTCCACCCGCGCCCTGCTGGACCTGCTGCGGGCGGCCGGGGTGCAGGTGCTGCTGCCCGTGCTGCTGCCGGACAACGACCTGGACTGGGCGCTCTACGAGGGCGCCGACGGGCTCGTACGGGCCGGGCGCGGGCTGCTGGAGCCGGACGGGCCTCGGCTGGGCCCGGAGGCCGTCACGGAGGCGGACGTGGTGCTGCTGCCGGGCCTCGCGGTGGACCGCCGCGGGCTGCGGCTGGGGCGCGGCGGCGGCTCCTACGACCGGGTACTGGCGCGGCTGGCGCGGGCCGGTGCGCGAGCGTCGCTGGTGGTGCTGCTGTACGACGCGGAGCTGCTGGCGGAGGTGCCGGCCGAGGAGCACGACCGGCATGTGCATGCCGCGGTGACCCCGTCGGGGGTGCACCGGTTCACGGCCCCGGGGGAACGGCCGGAGGACTGAGGCGGGCGGTACGGGCGGGCAGGCGGCCGGGGACGCGCGCGGGCCGGCGCGGCCGGGGAGGGACCGGCGGCCGACGGCCCGCCGCCCCGCCGCCTCCGTCCGGAGGAAGCCGAAAGCCGTCGGGCGGACCGGAATTCTCCGGCCCGCCCGACGGCTCGTGGTGCACCCGGTGGCGGCGTGCGCGCCGCCCGCGCCCCTACGGCGAGAGCGTCAGGGTGTCCTTGCCCGCCTTCTTGACGGCCTGCTCGCTGTAGGCCCAGGGCAGCAGGTCGCCCTTGGCCCACTTGTCGGTCTGGTCGTAGTAGTGCGCGTCGTAGGCGTGCCCCGAGGCGCCGGTGAGGTTGATCCAGCGGGACTTGTCGAGGTCGGCGAGGTTGACGACCATCCGCATCGACGGGACCCAGGTGACCTGGTAGCCGCCGGCGGCGTTCCAGCCGGTGGCGTCGACCGCGGCCTCACCGCCGCCGAGGTTCCAGGGGCCGCGGTTGAACAGGCCCTGGAGGAAGCCCGGTCCGTCCGTGCCCAGCGTCTGGTTCGTCAGGAACATCTGGTGCAGCCGTCCCCAGCTCCAGTTGTCGATGTTCTTGCCCAGCTTGGAGGTCAGCTCGTAGCGCGCGTCCTTCATGGCGTGTGCGAGGAGCTGGTCGCGGTTCTTGTCACCGGGGTGGTTGGGCCGGTCCTCGGTCTTCCACCAGGCGTTGTCGGGGTCGTCGAGGATCTTGCGGACGACCTCGTACCAGCGGTCGCCGCCGTCGGGCTGGGCGGTGTCACCGGCCCGCTCGCCGCATTCGCGGATGTACTTGTCGTTCTCGTCGGCGGGGCCGGTCTCGTTCGCCGGGCGGACGGTGAGGCACTGTCCGTCGGGGCGCAGCTCCTTGGGCATCTTGTTGCCGAAGGCGAGCTTGACGGTGTTGCGCCACACGGCGTTGAAGTAGGCGGCCGCGGCGGAGTCGGGCTCCTGGGTGAAGTCCCAGCCCTCCAGCAGCTGCTGGGCGTCGCGGACGTACTTGTCCTTGATGTCGATCTTCGTCAGATAGGGCGTCAGCAGCCGGGCGATCTCACTGCTGTTGTCCTTCTGGAAGGCCTGCATGTCGTCGGTGGAGACCTTGCCGCCGTCCTTGATCTTCGACTCGATCAGGTCGTTGATGCGCTGGCTGCGGGAGCCGTAGCCCCAGTCCTTGGTGAGGAGGTAGGGGTACTTCTCGTCGGTGACGGCCTGGTTGGCGGTGACGATGTAGCCGCGCTTGGGGTTGTACTCGTACGGCAGGGCCTTCTGCGGGATGTAGCCGGTCCACTGGTACTTCCGGTCCCAGCCGGGCGCCGGGTAGGTGCCGTCGAACTGGCCGTCCCCCTTGCCGCGGACCGGGATCCGGCCCGGGGCCTGGTAGCCGATGTTTCCCTTGGTGTCGGCGTAGATCAGGTTCTGGGACGGGACCTCGAAGTGCGCGGCGGCCTTGCGGAAGCCGGTCCAGTCCTTGGCGCGGTTGAGTTCGAAGACGGCGTCCATGGACTTGCCGGGGTCCAGCGCGGTCCAGCGCAGCGAGACGGCGTAGCCGTCACCGCGGTCGGGGGCGGCGTTGCCGACGGGGGCGTCCTTGCCGACGTTGGCCAGTTCGGCGTCCCGGTCGGAGACGATCGGGCCGTTCCTGGTGGACCGGACGGTGATGTCGTGGCTCTCGCCGCCGGCGACCTTGATGGTCTCCTTGCGGGTTATGAAGGGCTGCTGCTTGTTGTCGAAGAAGTACCCGTCGGCGCTGACCTTCTCCAGATACAGGTCGGTGACGTCGGCGCCGAGGTTGGTCATGCCCCAGGAGATGTCCTGGTTGTGGCCGATGACGACGCCGGGCATCCCGGAGAAGGTGAAACCGGAGACGTCGTAGTTGCACTTGGGTCCGGTACTGCGGCAGTGCAGGCCCATCTGGTACCAGAGCGAGGGCATCTGCGGTGCCAGGTGCGGGTCGTTGGCGAGCAGCGGCTTGTTGGTGGTGGTGTGCGCGCCGGAGACGACCCAGGAGTTGGAGCCGATGCCGTTGCCGTTGGGGCCGAGCAGCGCCGGAACCTTGTCCAGCGTCTTGGACAGCGAGGACAGCTGCGCCTGGAGACCGGCGGTGGCCCCGCCGGGGCCGGCCGCGGCGGCGTTCGCCGAACCGCCGGGCCGGAACTGCTTGGAGGCCGGGTCGACGGCGCCGCCCTCGACGATCGGCTTGTTCCGCTTGTACGGGTACGCCGGGTACAGCTCGGCGATCTGCGCGGGGGTGAAGCGGCTGGTCATCAGGGACCGGTCGATCTCCTCCTGCATGTTGCCGCGCAGGTCCCAGGCCATCGCCTTGAGCCAGGCCACCGAGTCGACCGGGGTCCACTTCTCGGGCTTGTAGTCGTTCTCGAAGTCCAGCGCCGCGTACTCCAGGGAGAGCGCCGAGCCCTTGTGGTCCTTGAGGTAGGCGTTGACGCCCGCGGAGTAGGCCTGGAGGTACTGCTTGGTGCTGGGCGACAGCTTGGTGTCGTACTCCTTCTGCGCCACCTCGTGCCAGCCGAGGGTGCGCAGGAAGGAGTCGGTCTTGACCTCGCTCTTGCCGAACATCTCGGAGAGCCGGCCGGCGGTCATGTGGCGCCGGACGTCCATCTCCCAGAAACGGTCCTGGGCCTGGACGTATCCCTGGGCGCGGAAGAGGTCTTCGTCGGTGTCCGCGTAGATCTGCGGAATGCCGTGCGCGTCACGGGTGACGTCCACCGGGTTGGACAGGCCCGGGAGTTTGAGCGAGCCGGTGGTCTGCGGCAACGACGCACGTACGGTACTGACTCCCCAGAACGCGCCGAAGCCGATGCCCGCCACGAGCAGCAGCACGACCGTGATCGCGACGAGGCGGCCGCGCCGCCCCTTCTTCTTCCTGGGGACTGGGCCGGACTTGTTGGCGGGCATCTCGGTCCTTCGAGGGGCAGGGTGGGAGTGCTGGAGCAACCATAGGCGCACGGGTTTGGCGACCCCTACGCGGAGTCACCACCGGCACATCCAAGTTTCAAGTAATGGTAAATTGTTAGCCTCAGTAACTAGATACGGTAAGGAAAGCCCGCTCCCGGCAACCCGTGCGAGGAAGGATCAGCTCCTGACTGTCGACCACCTCAACGAACTCCTGCTGATCTGCTCGCTCGTACTGCTCATTGCGGTCGCCGCGGTACGGCTCTCCTCGCGCAGCGGGCTCCCCAGCCTGCTCATCTATCTGGGGATAGGCGTCGCCATAGGCCAGGACGGGCCCGGCGGCGTCGTCTTCGACAACGCCGAGCTGACCCAACTCCTCGGCTATTCCGCGCTGGTCGTGATCCTCGCCGAGGGCGGCCTGGGCACCAAGTGGAAAGAGATCAAGCCGGCGCTGCCCCGGGCGGCAGCGCTTTCGACAGTCGGTGTCGCGGTGAGCGTGGGGGTCACCGCGGCCGGCGCGCACTCCCTGGCCGGGCTCGACTGGCGTCAGTCGCTGCTGATCGGCGCCGTGGTCTCCTCCACGGACGCCGCGGCCGTCTTCTCCGTGCTGCGCAGTGTTCCGCTGCCGGCCCGCCTGACCGGCGTACTGGAAGCCGAATCCGGCTTCAACGACGCCCCCGTGGTCATCCTCGTCGTCGCCTTCTCCACCGCCGGGCCGGTCGAGCACTGGTACGGGCTGCTCGGCGAGATCACCCTGGAGCTGGCGATCGGCGCGGCCATCGGACTGGCCATCGGCTGGCTCGGCGCGTACGCCATGCGGCATGTGGCGCTGCCCGCCTCCGGCCTCTACCCGATCGCCGTGATGGCCATCGCGGTCTCCGCCTATGCGGCCGGTGCCCTGGCGCACGGCTCCGGCTTCCTCGCCGTCTACCTGGCCGCGATGATCCTCGGCAACGCCAAACTGCCGCACGCACCGGCCACCCGCGGCTTCGCCGAGGGCCTCGGCTGGCTCGGCCAGATCGGCATGTTCGTCCTGCTGGGCCTGCTGGTGACCCCGCACAACCTGATCGACGACATCGTCCCGGCACTGGTGATCGGCATGGTCCTTACGCTGGTGGCCCGGCCGACGTCCGTGTTCGTGGCGCTGATGCCGTTCAAGGTGCCGTGGGCGGAGAAGACGCTGCTGTCATGGGCCGGACTGCGCGGCGCGGTGCCGATCGTGCTGGCCACCATCCCGATGGTGAGCGATGTGCCGGGCAGCGAACGGGTCTTCAACATCGTCTTCGTGCTGGTCGTGGTCTACACGCTCATCCAGGGGCCGACGCTGCCCTGGCTGGCCCGGCGGCTGCGGCTGGGCGACGGCGAGGAGGCCGCCGACCTGGGCATCGAGTCGGCGCCTCTGGAGCGGCTGCGCGGCCATCTGCTGTCCACGGTGATCGGCCCGACGTCCCGTATGCACGGCGTCGAGGTCAGCGAGCTGAGGATGCCCGCGGGCGCCGCGGTCACCCTCGTCGTACGGGACGGCTCCAGCTTCGTACCCGCGCCGTCCACGGTGCTGCGGCACGGCGACGAGCTGCTGGTGGTCGCCACCGACCCGGTGCGCGACGCGGCGGAGCGGCGGCTCCAGGCGGTCTCCCAGGGCGGCAAGCTGGCCGGCTGGCTGGGCACCGGCGGCCCCTCCGGGCGGCGGGGCCACGGCCACCGCTGACATCCCGCCGCACCACGGAACCCGGGGAATGTGCGACATCTCTCCACAGATCCGAAGGAATTCCGCGTGAAGCCCTGCCCGATCCCAGGGCTTCACGCGCCGCGGCCTGTAGTATGAAGAGGCACATCGACGAACCAACTCTGCCTGATGCAGAGCTGGCGCGACCGCTCGGCGGCCGCGGTCCCCCTGCCCCATGCAGCCACCTCTCCGGTGCGGACCACGCGGTATCACTCGGTCCTGCGCGAGAGGACAGCTCTCGGCGCGTATCCGTGAGGACCTCGCGGGTGGCGCTACCAGGCGGCAGAAAGGCCCGGCCGTGGCATCCGCGGTCAAGGACACCCGTTCCGGATACGGACCACTGCTCCGCACCCCAGGTGCATGGACATTCCTGCTGCCCGGCTTCCTGGCCCGGCAGCCCTTCGCCATGCTGACGATCGGCATCGTGCTGCTCGTCCAGTCCACCACCGGCTCGTACGGCACCGCGGGCGCGGTGTCCGCCACGACCGGGGTCTCGATGGCCCTGTTCGCCCCGCAGAGCGGCAAGCTCGCCGACCGCTTCGGGCAGCGCGCGGTGCTGCTCCCCGGCGTCCTGGTGCACGCCGCCGGCGTCGCGGCGCTGATCACCCTGGCGCTGGCGCACGCCCCCCTGTGGGCGCTGCTCGCCGTGGCCGTCCCCACGGGCGCCTCGACGCCGCAGGTCGGCCCGATGGTGCGGGCACGCTGGGCCGCCCGGCTCGGGGGCAGCCGGCTGATGCCGACGGCGGCGGCGTTCGAGTCCGTCACCGACGAGTTCACCTTCGTCGTCGGCCCCGTCCTGGCGACCGCACTGTGCACCGGTGTCCACCCGGCGGCCGGGCTGGTCGCCGAAGCCGCGCTGACGCTGGCCGGCGGACTGCTGTTCGCCGCACAGAAGCGCAGCCAGCCGGCGGTGCACCGGGCGCAGGCCGGCGACCGCCCGCGCGTCTCGGCGCTGTCGGTGCCCGGCGTCCGCGTGCTGATCGTGGCGTTCCTGGGCATCGGCGCGGTCTTCGGCGGGATGCAGGTGTCGCTGACGGCGTTCACCCAGCACATCGGGCAGCCCGGCATCAACGGCGTGCTCTACGGGATCTTCGCGGGCGGCAACATGCTCGCCGGTGTGGCCTGCGGCGCCATCGCCTGGAAGGTCGGCCCGCGGCGCCGGCTGCTGGTCTCCTACGGGCTGCTGGCGCTGGCCACCACCCCGCTGTGGGCGGTCGGCTCGGTGCCGCTGCTGGGCGCCGTCGGCCTGGTCGTCGGCCTGTGCATCGCCCCGGCCCTGATCACCGGCTACACGCTGGTGGAATCGCTGGTGCCGGCCGCCGCCCGTACCGAGGCCTTCACCTGGCTGACCGGCGCGGTCGCGCTGGGCCAGGCGGCCGCGGCCACCTCGGCCGGCCAGCTGGCGGACCGCTTCGGGCCGAGCACCGGATTCCTGGTGCCGCTGGCCGGGACGGCGCTGGCCCTGACGGTGCTGCTGACGCTCCGCGCCCACCTTCTGCCGCGCTCCCCGCGCAGCTCCGCCGGCGCCCCGGCGGACGGGCCCGGCGCCCCGGCGCCGGCCGTTTCGGACGACCGGGAACGCGAGCTGGCGCGCGCCTGACCGAGCGTGGAGTCGGTCACCGTCCGCCGGTCACGGTGGACTGGCGGGCGGGAATACTGCAATATGGAGCGTCGTTAGCACTCATCGAGTGAGAGTGCCAGGAGGAAGACAAGTGCCGACCTACCAGTACCAGTGCACCGCGTGCGGCGAGGGCCTCGAGGCGGTGCAGAAGTTCACCGACGACGCGCTCACGGAGTGCCCCAGCTGCGACGGACGCCTCAAGAAGGTGTTCTCCGCGGTCGGCATCGTCTTCAAGGGCTCCGGCTTCTACCGCAACGACAGCCGCGGCTCGTCGTCCAGCAGCAGCCCCGCGAAGAGCTCCTCCTCGTCGGGCACGACGTCCTCCTCGGACGCGTCGAGCTCCTCGTCCGGCAGCTCCGACGGCAAGTCCGCCGCCCCGGCCGCCACTTCGTCCACGGGCAGCAGCACCTCGGGCAGCAGCTCCGCCGCCTGACCCACGCTTCTCCGGGCCCCGCCGTCACCGACGGCGGGGCCCGTTGCCTTACGGCTTTCTTTCGTCCTCCCCGACCCGCTCTCCGCCGCCGCCGTACCCCGATAGTGTGACCGGCATGGCTGACGCGGAGATTGGCGTTATCGGCGGATCGGGCTTCTACTCCTTCCTCGACGACGTGACCGAGATCACGGTGGACACCCCCTACGGGCGCCCGAGCGACTCGCTGTTCGTGGGGGAGGTCGCCGGCCGCCAGGTCGCGTTCCTGCCCCGGCACGGCCGCGGCCACCACCTCCCGCCGCACCGCATCAACTACCGCGCCAACCTGTGGGCGCTGCGCTCGCTCGGCGTACGCCAGGTCCTCGGCCCGTGCGCGGTCGGCGGGCTGCGCCCCGCATACGGCCCCGGCACGCTGCTGGTCCCCGACCAGCTCGTCGACCGCACCAAGGCCCGCGCCCAGACCTACTTCGACGGCGAGCCCCTGCCCGACGGGAGCGTCCCCAACGTCGTCCATCTGACCTTCGCCGACCCGTACTGCCCCACCGGGCGCGGGGCCGCCCTCTCGGCGGCCCGCGGCCGCGACTGGGGACCGGTCGACGGCGGCACCCTCGTCGTCATCGAGGGCCCCCGCTTCTCGACCCGCGCCGAATCGCGCTGGCACGCCGCCCAGGGGTGGTCGGTGGTCGGCATGACCGGCCACCCCGAGGCCGTCCTGGCCCGCGAACTGGGCCTCTGCTACACCTCGTTGACCCTGGTCACCGACCTGGACGCGGGCGCCGAGGCCGGCGAGGGCGTCTCCCACGAGGAGGTCTTCCGGGTCTTCGGCGAGAACGTCGGCCGGCTGCGCGAGGTCCTCTTCGACGCCGTCGCCGCCCTCCCCGGCAACGACGCCCGCGACTGCCTGTGCACCGGCGCCCACACCGGCTGGGACCTGGGCATCGAACTGCCGTAACGCCCGTCGCACCCGGCTCGGCATCCCCCTCCCGGGTGGCCGAGTTGTCCACAGCGACGGCCTCATCCACAGCCCGGAGCGGGCCGGCGGGCTTTCCGCCACGGTGGTGATCAGCGATGCACCGATCCCTCACCACCCAGGCGGTACCCACCATGCGACACGCACCTTCCGCGCCCGCTCCGGCTCTCTCTTCGGCTCCTTTTCCCGCTCCTCTTGCGGCTGCCGCTGCCCCTACCGCTCCCCCTGCCGCTGACCCTTCCGGGTTCGGCCTTCTCTCCCCACCGCTGCCGGCTCCTCCGCCGTGTGAAGTGCCGCACTTTCCGCCGGTGCGGGCCGGCGGCGGCCGGTGGCCACGGGGGCGGACCGCGCGGCAGCGCTTACTGGCGGCCGGCCTGGCGATGACCGCCGCAGCACTGGCCGGCGGGGCGTCGTACGGTGCCGTACGAGACGCTCCCGCGCCCGGCTGCCCGTCGTCGGCGGCGTCGGGAGGGCGGTGACCATGCCCCAAGATCGAGTGGCTTCCGCCCCCACCCCGCGCGAGACTGCTGCGGATGGCGGGGCACCCGCCGCGCGCCAATGGGGGCGCGCCCACCGCACCGGTACCGCGGTATCCGTCCACCGGGCTCGTATGGCCTGCCGGGCCTGCACGGCCTGCCGGACCGGCATGATCGGCCCACTCCGCCGGAACCTTCCGTTCCGCGCCGACGCACCGGCCACCCGACGGTTCGTGTCTCACGACTGGACACCCCCGCCCCGCCCTGCCGTAAGTTGCGGTGCTGAGTGTTGGTGCACCGTCCGCAGTGAGCATGGAAAGAGGCTGTCAGGTGAGCGAGAGCAAGGGCGTCCTGCAGGGATTCAAGGAATTCCTGATGCGCGGCAACGTCATCGAACTCGCGGTGGCGGTCGTCGTCGGTGCTGCCTTCACCAACATCGTCAACGCGGTGGTCAAGGGCATCATCAACCCCATCGTGGGCGCGCTCGGTTCGCAGAACCTCGACCACTACCAGTCGTGCCTGACCGCCACCTGCGCCAAGGATCCAAAGACGGGCGCATTCACCGACGGCATCTACATTCTCTGGGGCTCGGTGCTCAGCGCCGCCCTGACGTTCCTGATCACCGCCGCGGTCGTCTACTTCCTCATGATCCTTCCGATCAACAAGTGGAAGGAACGCCAGGCGGCCAAGCAGCCGGCCGAGGCGGCTCCCGCGAGCCCGACCGAGATCGAACTGCTCACCGAGATCCGCGACGCCCTGATCGCCCAGCGCACCGGAATCCCGTCCGTGCCTTCTTCCCCCTCGGGCACCATCGGCACCCAGAAGACCCACGAGTAGCAGGCGCCCAAGGCCGGCAGACGCCGCCCCCTCGCCTCACTCAGAGGTGGTGGGGCGGCTTTTCGTCGAGGAAACGGGCGAGGTCACCGGCACTGTCACCGCCGGCCGGGCGCTCACCCCAGCCACGGTCGGTGTCATCCGAGGACTGCTGGTTCAGCGGATCGTCGAAGATCAGCCTCGCAGCCGCCGCGGACGCGCGGGCCGGGGGGCGGGCGGCGGACGGCGGTCCGGCCTGGCCTGCGGCGGGCGCGGGGGTCGCCGGGTTTGCGGCGGGCGCGGAGGCGGGGACCTGCTCGGCGTCGGGGGCGTCCTGGGGCGCGGGGGCCGGCTCGGGGGCGGAGGCCGACTCGTGCGCGGAGGGCGTCCCGGAAGCGGGGGCCGGCTCGGATGCGGGGGTGCTGCTCACCTCTCCAGGGTACGGGCGGGCCGGAAGCGGTCACCGCTCAGCGTGGGTCCACGGCCCCCTTCCGGCCGCGGCGCCGGGCACCACGAGGGCGAGCCCTGAGAGCTGCTCCGCCCCTCGTGGCTGCGGCCCGGCCCATCGGTCACGGGTGATCCCGGCCCACCGATCACGGGTGATGGAGCGCCTGGGCACGGGCCGAGTCGAGAGACCCGTCCTCCGGAATCGGCAGGAAGTAGTCCACCTGCCACGTCTGCGCGGTGCGGGCCTGCCGATTGGTGGTCTCCACCCACGGCGGATAGATACGGAAGGCCCGCTTCCCTCCGGAGCCGTTCCGGGAAACGATGCCCCGTTCGCAGAGCACCTCACGCGGAAAGACGAAGTGCCCGAAGTGCTGGCCCACGCGGCTGCTGATGACGAAGAGGTCTACCGGATCCCCGGAATCGAAGGGCTGAATCGGCCCGCCCGGACTCCGCTTCCACACCGTGACGAACTGCCCGACCTTCGTCGGCGTGGTCTTGGCAACCCGATATCTGACGGAGAAGCCGTCCAGAGTGAATTCATGCGCCGCATACTCAGCACTCTCCGTCTCCGGAACCGGCCGTGAGCAGGTGAACCCACAGGGGTCGTAAACCCTTTCCTTCGCCGCGAGAAGCTCGGCATGAACGGAATTCCCGTCCAGCCACCCCCCGGGAACTATGGACCGGCACTGCGAGGATTCTTCGGGCTTTGTCACCATTCCCCCATCGTGTCATTGCCGGCTGTGAGGCCTGGGGGCGGGATGTTGATGGGCGGCGGTGGCTCGCTCGGGGTGGGGCCTCGGGGTGCGGTGGGGGACGGACACCGGCAGGGGCTCGGGGCCTGGACGGTGGGTGGTGAGTGGCCACAGGGTGTGGGGCCCGGTGGCTGGTGGGCGGCCAAGGCGGTCCGGGGGACCGCGGTGGGTACGGGCAGCCGAGGGGCCGATGGGGCGCGATGGGCAGTGGTGAGCAGCCGACGGCCAAGGGGCCCGGGCTCGATGGATGGGCGGGCGATCCCGGGCGTCCTGGGCGGGCGGGGTGGGATGCGAACGTCGTCTGTCCTAGTGGCCCTTGTCGTGGGTGGGGATGGGGTGCGGGCGGTGGCCGTCGTGGGGCCGGGTCGGTGGGCCCTGTGAGGCGCGGCTGCGTCGGAGGGGCCGACTGCGGTCGCTGCCGGGCAGCGGGTGGCGCGGGTGCGCGTACTCGTGACGAGCCATCGGGCAACGGCCTTTCCGCTCGGGGGAGGTGGGGAGGGTGGGGCGGGGGCGGGGGCCCGGCAAAGGGATTGCGGGGCTCCGCCCCGTCCCCGGTTGCCGGCGGTTCGGGAGGGGTGTGGTCGGCTGGACCACTGGGTGCGCCGGAGTGGGATGGGCCCGGCAACCCGGGTGGGCGTGGTCCAGGCGGCGCCACGGTTGCCTTCGGAGCTGCGGCCCGAGGCAGGTGGGCACCACCTGATCCTGTGACACGAGTTCCAGGCTAGGCACGGATGAGGCGAATGGCCCGTTTGGTGGCCTGAGTGGGTGAGGCTGTACCTGGCCGGTGGGGCCCGCGAGTCCCGCAGTCCGCGGGATGGGCCGTGAAACCCGTCGTTGACCAAGGGCAGAGCGGCTTCGGGCCTCGGCTCTTCCGCGGGTCAGGCCGCGCGCCTCTTCAATGGTGAGGGGGCCGGTCCGCTCGGATAGAGCTGCGGCTCCCCATGGGCCGCGCTGCCGCCTTGCCAGGCCGCCCGGGGCCCAGCGGCGCTCCTCTCGAAGCTTCGCGCTCTCCGGGGCGGCCGTACGTCCTCACGCCGGCATCGCTCGCGCCGCCGTCCCCGACACGTTGCCCTCATTCACGTCGAGCCCCAGCGGCGCCGTACTGCCCCGGATACGCCGTGCCCCTCTCCACCGCCCGCGCCCGTCGCGGCCGCCCCGGAAACTGCCATTCACGGCCTCGCTCACGAGTTGCGGCTCGTTGAAGGGCTGCAACGTCGCGGCGGCGGGAGGCTGTTGGCCGGGAAGGTGGCGTGGTCTCAGCGGGCGGCGGACGGGACGCCCAGGGCCTCGTGCCACCACAGGTCGCGGCCGGGCTTCCAGGAGACCGGGCGCGAGCAGCGGTTCACCACCAGGACGGTGCGGTCCACGGCGGGGGCCGAGGTGCCGCCCCGTGCCAGCGCGTGGTCGAGCAGTGCCTTCACGGGCCGTACGGCACCGTCCCAGAACGCTGCGTCGGCCGTGATCAGCACCCGGGCCGAGGACTCACGGGTCCGCGCGACCAGTTCGGGCACCGTCAGCGAGACCGGCAGCGTGGTACGTATCGCGTCCAGCCGCCCGCAGGCGAGCGTGGCGATCACCGACTCGGGTACCAGCGGCAGATGCACCGCGACCCGGTCACCGGCTCGTACGCCCAGTCGGCGGAGCACGGCGGCGGCGCGTTCGGCCTGGTCGAGGAGCATGCCGTGCGTCAGCTCCTCCTGGCGTCCGGGCTCCCCGGTCCAGGTGAGGGCGATCCGCGACGCATCCGGCTCTTGCGCTTCCCGGGCGTCATCTGCATGCTCTGAAGTCACACGGCTCAACATGCCGTTCAGCATGGAGATCACCGATCAACGATCGCTGAACGTCCGTTGTACGGGGTCGGCGCGGCCCCTTCCGCACCCCCGCGGCAGCAGCTCGCGCCCGCCGGGTCTTCGGTCCCCGCGCCACCCCGTTTCACCGCACCGGCCGCCTGGCTCGCCGCACGGGCCGTCCCGCTCATCTCTCCGGCCTCGCGGCCACGCGCGCAACCCGCTCCGGGTTCCTGCCCCTTTCCGGTGCACTCCATCCCCTCTCACTCTCCCTTTGCCGATTTCCTCCGCAGGCGCGAGAGGTGGACCCGTGAGAGGCGTTCCGTTGCCCGTTATGCCGAAACCCGAACCGCACACCCACCTGGACCCCCAGGCCCGTTGGGCGCTGGCCGCCGTCGCCACCGGCGCGTTCTGCGTCCAACTGGACTCGTTCGCGCTGAACCTGGCGCTGCCCGTCGTCCGTGCCGCACTGCACGGTTCCGCGACGGCCACCGCCTGGGTCGTCAGCGGCTATCTCCTCGCCGCGGGGTCCCTGATGCCGCTCGCCGGCCGTCTCGGCGACCTGTACGGGCGGCGCCGGATACTGACGGCCGGGCTGGCGCTCTTCGGGGGCGCGGCCGTGCTGTGTGCGCTCGCGCCGTCGTTGCGGCTGCTGGTGGCGGCGCGGGTGGTGCAGGGCGTGGGCGGTGCGCTGATCATGCCCGCGGGGCTGGCCCTGCTGACCCACGCCTGTCCGCCGGGGCGGGGGCGCGGCGCGATGGGCCGTGCGCTGGGGCTGGCTGGACTGGCCACCGTCTGCGGCCCGTTCCTCGGTGGTGCGCTGGCGCGGTCCGTGTCCTGGCGGGCGGTGTTCTGGCTGACGGTGCCGCTGGCCGTGGCCGCCGCGCTGTGTGCCCGCCGGGCGGCGGAATCCCGCGATCCGGATGCCGGGCGGTCGCTCGACGTCGTCGGTGCGATCGCTGCGACGGGCGTGCCGGCCTGTCTGGCGCGCTGGCTGGAGCAGGGCGCGGACTGGGGCTGGGCGGTCGGCGCGGTGCTGCTCGGCGGGCTGTTCGTGCGGGCCGAGCGGCGCTCGCCCGCGCCTCTGGTGGACCTGGCCCTGTTCCGCAACCGGCCGTATGTGGCGCTGACCGTGGCCGGTGCGGTCGCCAACTCCGCGACGGTGGCGCTGTTGTACGTGGTCCCGTGGACGCTGCAGCAGACTGCGGGGTGGTCGGTACGGGACGCGGGGGTGGTCTTTGCCGTTCCGGCGGGCGCGCTGGCGGTGGGCGGGTCGCTGGCGGGGCGGGTGCGGCCGGCGGCGGCGGTGCCGGTGATGGCGCTCTGTCTCGCCGTCGCGGCGGCCGCGCTGGCTGCCGCCACGTGCACGACGGGCACGCCCGCCCTGCTGATCGCGTCGACGGCGGCCGCGGGCGCGCTCGGGGTGGCCGGCGGGCTGGCCCTCACCGGCACGCAGGCGGTGGTGCGCCGCGAGCGGGCGGGCGAGGCCTCCGGGGTGACCAAGGCCGTGCTGACGGCCACGGCGGGGGCCGGGCTCGCCCTCACCGGCGGCGGGGAGGAGGCGGGCGCCCACCCGTCCCTGCTGCTTCCCGCCGCCGTTTGTCTGGCCACCGCAGCGGTGTTGGTGTGCGCTCGGGTGCTCTCTTACGTGCTCGGACTCGTACGCGGGCGTGTGCCCGTGCGCGCCCTTCTGCGCGGGCGCGCACGGGGGTGAGTACGGGGTGAGTGCGGGTGCGGATACGCGTGCGTGGATGAGTACACGTGCGTGGATGAGCAGGCGTGCATGGATGAGCAGGCGTGCATGGATGAGCAGGCGTGCATGGACGCGTACGCGTGCCTGGCAGGTGCGCCGAGGAGGGCCGGTCATGCCGTCCACGGACGCCCATCGTCCATCCGCCTACTGCGCCCCCGCCCCGACCGCCTCATACCCCCCGATCACATCGCAGACCTCCGTGAACCCGTGTGCCTCCAGCAGGGCCGCCGCGATCACCGAGCGGTTGCCGCTGCGGCAGTACAGGACCACCGGGCGGGCCGGGTCCAGTTCGGTGAGGCGGTCGGGCAGGCCGGCCAGGGGGACGTTGCGGGCGCCGGGGAGGGCGCCCGCCTCGTACTCTGCCGGGTTGCGGACATCGATCAGCTGAATGCCGGCCGGCGGGGCCGCAGTCGGCCGGGCATCGGCCACCGCGGCATCACCGCCCGTACGGCTCTCCTCCAGCGACTGTCCCTTGGGCAACTCCGGCCCCCGCATGACCAGTTCCTCATGGTCGATGCGGCAGCTACTACGGCTGAGCTCGGGGGTGCGGGCCAATACGGCGGCCGGGTCGGGGAGATGGCCGAGGACGTGGTCGTAGCCGATGCGGGCCAGGCGGAGGCGGGCTTCCTGTTCCGTGCCGGGGTGGGCGAGCAGCACGATCGGTGTGCCGGGGGTGACCACGCTGCCGGCGTACTCGGCGAAGCGGGTGTCCAGGCTCGTATGGAGTGAACCGGCCAGATGTGCGGCGGTGTAGGCGGCCAGGGGACGACAGTCGAGGAGGACCGCGCCCTGTCGGTCACGGGCGGCGAGGGCCTCGTCCAGGGTGAGGGCGGGCGGCGGGCCGGGCTCCAGGAGGGGGTGGCCGTCGCGGTTGAGGGCCGCGTCGTGGGCGAAGTAGCCGGGGGTGGTGGGCTGGCCCGCGGTGACCAGTCGGACGAAGTCGTCCTCCGGCATGGGCTGGAGGGCGTAGTTGAACCGGCGCTGGTCGCCGATGGTGGAGCTGGTCTCGCTGGAGAGGCTGCGTCCGCAGGCGGAGCCGGCGCCGTGTGCGGGAAAGACCCGGGTCGCGTCCGGGAGGGGCATCAGTTTGGTGTGCAGGGAGCGGTACAGACGGGCGGCCATGTCCTGTGGGGTGTGCCCGGCGGCGGAGAGCAGGTCGGGGCGGCCGACGTCGCCGACGAAGAGGGTGTCGCCGGTGAGCACGCCGAACGGCACCTCGTCGTCGGGGTGTTCGCGCAGGACGAGACAGATGGATTCCAGGGTGTGGCCCGGGGTGGCGAGCACGGTGAGGGTGACTCCCTGGCCGTCGTCCGCGCCGAGCGAGAGGCGCTCGCCGTCTCGTAACCGCCGTATGGGGAAGCCGGTTTCGGCGGCCTCTCCGAAGGCGATGGTGGCGCCGGTGGCCCGCGCGAGTTCGAGGTGGCCGGAGAGGAAGTCGGCGTGAATGTGCGTCTCGATGACGAGTTCGATCCGCAGGCCGGCGGCTTCCGCGTCGTGGAGGTAGTCGTCGATGTCGCGGCGCGGGTCGACGAGGACGGCGCGTCCGGTGGTCTTGTCGCCGATCAGATACGACGCCTGGGAGAGGCAGTCGAGGTAGTACTGCGCGAAGTGCACGGTCGGCCTCCATGGGTGCGCGGGGCCCGTGCGCGGCGGCCGGGGCCCGTTCGGGCAGGGTGCGTTGTGCGGATGCACGGATGTACGTACATTAGGTAGCCGGATGGCGGGCGACAAGCCGGGCAGCTCGGGACGACGCCCCGTCATCACGCATGGCACGTACCGCCATTGATCCTGAATCACGGCGTCGATGGCGTTCGATGGCGCCCATGGGCCGACGGGTCCATGGCGTCGATGACATCGGCACCATCAACGGCCCCCCCCGTACGCCCGCGGAGGAATCCACCATGACGACCGAGCCGTCGCACGGCGCGCACGGCCCGCATCCACTGGACCGGCGCTCACCGCTGCCCCTGTGGGCGCAGCTGTCCGCCGATCTGCGCCGCCGGATGGAAGCCGGCGCGTTCCGTGCGGAGTTCCCGGCCGAGCACCGGCTCACCGGCGAGTACGAGGTCAGCCGGCACACCGTCCGGGAGGCGCTGCGCAGACTCCGTGCCGACGGCCTGGTGATCGCCGAGCGCGGCCGGACGAGCCGGCTGAACACCCGCCGCATACAACAGCCGCTGGGCTCCCTCTACAGCCTCTTCCGCGAGTTGGAGGGCCAGGGGGTGGAGCAGCGCAGTGAGGTGCTGCGGCTGGAGCGGACCGCGGACTCGACGGTGGCGGGGCATCTGGGGCTGGTCCCGGACGCGCCACTGGTCGTATTGGAGCGGCTGCGTCTCGCGGACGGTGAACCACTCGCGCACGACACCGCGTATCTGCCCGCCGAAGTGGCCGAGCCGCTGCTGGACGCCGACTTCGGGCACACCTCGCTCTACGGCGAGCTGACGCGGCGCTGCGGGGTGAAGGTCGCCGGTGGCCGGGAGCGGATTCAGCCGTTCTTGCCGGACATCCGGCAGGCGTGGCTGCTGGGGCTGGCCGACCGGGAGGCGGCGTTCGCCATCGAGCGGCTCGGGCAGGCCGGGGAGCGGCCGGTGGAGTGGCGCGAAACGGTGGTGCGCGGCGACCGGTTCACGTTCGTCGCGGAGTGGTCCGATGACGGCCGGGCCGTCGCTCTCGCTCCGCGGGCCTCGTGTCCGTCCTCGTAGCCCTGGCGGCGCTGCCGTGCGGGTTGCTGATCGGGCTGCTGCTGGGTGCGCTGGGCGGCGGCGGTTCGGTGCTGGCGGTGCCGGCGCTGGTCTATCTGCTGGGGCAGTCGCCGCACGAGGCGACCGCGGGGGCGCTGATCGTCGTCACGGTCGGCGCGGTGACCGGGCTGCTGTGCCACGGCCGCGCCGGGCGGGTCCGGTGGGTGGCCGGTGCGGCGTTCGGCGCGCTGGGTACGGCGGGCAGCGTCCTCGGCTCCCGGTGGAGCGCGGCCATGGACCCCACGGTGCTGATGGCGGCGTTCTCGGGCCTGTTGCTCGTGGTGGCGGCGATGCTGGTGTCACGGGGGCGACGCGAGCGGCGGGCGGCGGGGGGCGGCGGCGGCCGGCCCTTAGAGGGCCCGGGGAAGGACGCTTCGTTAGCGGACTCTGGGGGGAGCGTCTCGTTACCCGCCCCTGGGGGGAGCGTCCCGTTACCCGCCCCTGGGGGGAGCGTCCCGATGCGGAACTCGCCGGACGGGGTGCCCTTACGGGAGCCCGCAGAGGCGCAGCCCCCGCAAGCCCCCACCGACGCCCAGCCCTTGAGGGACCGCGCCGTGGGCCCGGTGCCGTCCGCTGCCGGGGACGGGGGCTCCGCCCGGCGGGTGCCGCAGCGTCCCGCGCGGTTCGCCGTGACGGCCTCCGCGGTCGGGCTGCTCACCGGCTTCTTCGGGGTCGGCGGTGGCTTCGTCGTCGTACCGGCGCTCACCCTGGTGCTGGGCCTGGAGATGCCGGTGGCCATCGGCACCTCGCTGCTCGTGATTCTCATCAACTCCCTCACGGCGCTGGCCACCCGCGCCGGTACCGGTGGCCTGGACTGGCCGCTGCTGGCCGGTTTCGCGGCCTGTGCGGCGCTCGGCAGCCATCTCGGCAACCGCCTCACCACCCGGCTGCGCCCGGAGGTCCTGGCCACGGCCTTCGCCTTCCTGGTCACCGTCCTCGCCGTCACCATGGCGGCCACCGCCCTGCCCCGCCTCTGGTAGCCCCGCTGTAGCCCCGCGTCCCGTATACCGACCCACCGATTCCCACCACCTCCAGGAGGAAGCACATGGCCCCCGCACCCGCGGCCCCGTCCCATCACCAGGTCCTCATCGTCGGCGGCGGCACCGCAGGTATCACCGTCGCCGCCCGGTTACGCCGTGCCGGTGTCCGGGACATCGCGCTGCTGGAGCCCTCCGAGACGCACTGGTACCAGCCGTTGTGGACGCTGGTCGGCGGCGGGCAGGCGCCGCTGCGCTCCTCGCTGCGCACCGAGGCGGAGGTGATTCCGCCGGGGGTGCGCTGGCTGCGGGAGCGCGCCACCGCCGTCGACCCGGCCGCCCGTACGGTCACGACCGCCTCGGGACGGGTGCTCTCCTACGGGCGGCTGGTGCTCACCCCGGGGCTGCAGCTCGACTGGGACGGGGTGCCCGGTCTGGCCGAGGCCCTCGGCCACGGCGGGGTGAGCAGCAATTACCGGCCCGATCTCGCGCCGCTGACCTGGGACTTGATCCGCCGGATGCGGTCCGGCACGGCGGTGTTCACGATGCCGTCCGGGCCGGTGAAGTGCGGCGGCGCCCCGCAGAAGATCGCGTATCTGGCGGCGGATCACTGGCGTAAGCGCGGTGTACTGGGCGCGATCCGGACGATTCTGGTGCTCCCGGAGCCCGCCATGTTCAAGGTGCCGGTGTTCTCCGAGGTACTGACGGAGACGGCCCGGCGGTACGGCATCGAGGTGCGGCTGAGTTCGGAGATGACCCGCCTCGACGGGGCGGCGCGGGAGGCGGTGATCACCGATCACACCACCGGCAAGGCCGAGACCGTCCACTACGACCTGCTGCACGCCGTACCCCCGCAGCGCGCCCCCCAGTGGCTGGCGGACGGCCCGCTCGCCGACCCCGACTCCCCGTACGGGTACGTCAAGACCGACCGGGAAACACTCCAGCCCCCGGATTTCCCGAATGTGTTCGTGCTGGGCGATGTCGCCAATCTGCCGACGTCCAAGACGGGCGCCGCGATCCGCAAGCAGGCTCCGGTCGCGGTCGCCAACCTCCTGTCCGGGCTGCGCGGACGTCCCGCCACCGCCCGCTACGACGGCTACACCTCCTGTCCGCTGGTCACCGCCCGGCACAAGATGCTGCTCGCCGAGTTCGACTACGACCTGAAGCCCACGCCGTCCATCCCCTTCCTCGACACCACCAAGGAGCGCACCGACATGTGGTTCCTCAAGCGCTACGGACTGCCGCAGCTCTACTTCAAGGGCATGCTCAAGGGCCTGGCGTAACGGCACCCCCCACCGGGCAGGGCTCATGCAAGGGGCACACCTTCCCCCTAGGGACCGCCCCCCAGGGACGCCCCCACCCGAGAGCCCCGCCCCAGGGGGCCGCCTCCTGCACCCGCCCCGCCCTTAGCCCTCCGCCGTCTCCCCCACCGCGCACGCCACGTTGTCCGGCGCCCCCGCCTCGCAGGCCAGCCGGATCAGTTCGCGTACGGCCTGGTCGGGGTCGTCGGCCGAGGTCAGCACCCGCTGGATCGCCTCGGCCGGCACCACCCCGGTCAGGCCGTCCGTGCACAGCAGATAGCGCTCGCCGGGCCGGGCCTCCAGGAGGTGCAGATCCGGGGCGAACTCGGTGGCTCCGTCGAGCGACCGCAGCAGTTGGGCGCGCTGCGGATGGGAGGCCGCCTCCTCGGGGGCGAGCCGGCCCTCGTCGATCAGCGACTGGACCACGCTGTGGTCGTGGCTGATCTGGAAGAGGCCGGAATCCCGCAGGACATAGGCGCGGGAGTCCCCGATGTGCAGCAGTGCCAGCTGCGCGCCGGAGCGGAGCAGCGCGGTGAGGGTGCTGCCGGTCGCCTCGCCCAACGCCGGGGCGGCGCGGTGGGCGCGGCGGGCGGCCTCCTCCAGGAGGGCCGGCAGGTCCGCCGAGGTCAGGTCCTGTTCCTCCAAGCCCTTGAGTGCCTCGATCGCCGCCGTCGCGGCCGGGCCACCCAGGGGGCCGTAGCCATCGGCCACGGCCAGCAGCCGCGGTCCGGCGTGCGCGGCGTCCTGATGGAGCGGGCGCACCAGGCCCTGGTCGGCCAGGGCGGCAGAGCGCATGGTCAACGGGATGTGGGGTGTGGTCATGGCGGTGTTCTTCCTCTCCAACTGGTCGACGAGGAAGGCGGCGAGGTCCCGGCGGGCGGCGGTGTCGGCCTCGACCTGCGCCCAGTACGCGGCGACCGCCACGGCCGCGGCGTCCGGCGCCAGCTCGCACACCTCACGGATGCGGGCCAGCGGCATGCCGAGCCGGCGCAGCCAGGCCACCAGCCGGGCCCGCTCCAACTGTGCCGGGGCGTAGTGGCGGTAGCCGCTGTGCGGGTCTACATGGGCCGGGGGCAGCAGGCCGAGTTCGTCGTAGAGGCGCAGTGCCTTCGGCGAGAGCCGCGCGGCCCGTGCGAACGCCCCGATGGTCAGCAGCGTGTCGTCGCCGTACGGCGCCATACCCCCGTCTCCGTTCACCCGTCCGTCCTCCTCGTACCGGGCGCCTCGCCCGGCACGGCCGATGCTGGGGCTTGCCCCAAGGGCAAGGTCAATCGCTGCCGCGGCAACGACCCGTAACGGCCTGCGGGGAGCGGACGGGCGGACCGGACTGGACCGGACTGGACCACCCACGCTGCGCCGCTCCAGCTGGACCGGGGGCGGGCGGGAGGAGGGAGGCGGGCAGGACGGGCCGCGCCACACCGCCAGACCGGCTCCTCCTCCCCCTCCCCCTAGCCCACCCGCCCACCTCCACCACCCCTCACCTACCGAACGCCACCCCCAGCCCCCAACCGCCCCATAGCCGCAGCCGTAAGCGCCTCGACCCCCATCGTCAGAGTCGGCCGCACCACAGGGACGAACTGCGGGGAATGGTTCGACGGGATGTCCTGGGCCAGTCGGCCGGCCGCCAGTGCCGTCTGGAACTCCGTCGGGTCCCAGCCGCCCAGCCACCAGTAGTAGAGCGGGGCCCCGGCGGCGGTCGCCAGCAGTCCGGCGTCCTCGCTGCCGGTGGCCGGTCCGTAGGCGAACAGCCGCTCCGGGCCGAAGAGTTCAGCGAACCGCTCATTGACCTCTTGCAGGGTCTCGGCGTCGTTGACGGTGACGGGGAAGGCGTCCAGGACCTCGGTGTCGGGGGCGCGGTCCGCCCCGGAGGCGGCGGCCTCGGCGCGCGCGATGCGGTCGATGGCGGCCAGCACGGCGGTGCGGACCGTCTCGTCGAAGGTGCGGACGCTGAGGCGTACGACGGCGCGGTCGGGGATCACATTGGCGGTGTCCCCGGCGTGGAAGGAGCCGACCGTGACCACCGCCTGGTCCTTCGGGGCGATCTCGCGGGCCACCACGGACTGCACCCGCTGGACGAAGGAGGCCGCCATCAGGATCGGGTCGATGGTCGTCTCGGGGCGCGAGCCGTGGCCGCCGGTGCCGTGGAAGGTGATCTCCAGGCTGTCGGAGGCCGCCATGCAGGGGCCGGGGCAGTAGGCGATCAGCCCGGCGCCGAAGGGGGCGACATGCTGGGCCAGCACCACATCGGGGGTGGGGACCAGGCCCTTGCTGTAGAGGCCGGCGTCGAGCATGGCGCGGGCGCCGCTGCCGACCTCCTCGGCGGGCTGGAAGAGCGCGATGAGGGTGCCGGACCAGTGGTCACGGCCGGCTGCGAGCAGGTCGGCGGCGCCCAGCAGGCAGGTCACATGGACGTCGTGGCCACAGGCGTGCATCCGGCCGGGGACCGTGGAGGCGTAGTCCAGGCCGGAGTTCTCGGTGACGGGCAGTGCGTCCATGTCGGCGCGCAGCAGGACCACGGGTCCCGGGCCGTTGCGCAGTACGCCGACGACGCCGGTCTCGGCGATGCCGGTGGTGACGTCGTAGCCGTGGGCGGTCAGCCGGCGGGCGGCCTCGGCGGCGGTACGGGTTTCCTGGAAGCCGAGTTCGGGATGGCGGTGCAGGTCTTCGTAGAGGGCCACGAGATCGGTGAGGCGGTCGTCGAGCGGGGCCAGGACGGCAGCGGGGGCGGTGCTGCCGCGGGGGTCGGCGTTAGCGGTCGGGACGGTCGTGTCGCTGTCGCTCATATGTGCATTCGACCATGGCTCCGGAGGCGGGCGGCCGCTGTCGGCCCCGGCATTCCCCGGAGTCCGGCCCCTAAGGGCACCCCCTCCTCTCTGGCCGGAGTTCGCGGTTGCCGTCCCCTTCGCCCGTGACAGCGGAGCCCGTGGCTGCGACCGTGGACCGCCGCCGGTGACGCGGTCCAGCAAGCCCAAGCCGACGACTGGAGGCTGACGTTGGCCACTTCCCCGCACCGACCGACCGGCGAGCCCCGCGACCTCACGGCTCATCTGATGGACCTGGCCATGGGGCATCTCTTCTCGGCCGCGCTGCGCACCGCGGTGCACCACCGCATCGCCGACCATCTCGCCGAGGGCCCGCGCACCGTCGAGCAGCTGGCCGGCACCACGGGCACCCACGCCCCGCATCTGCGCCGTGTCCTGCGCTGTCTCGCCACCCGCGGCGTCTTCCGGGAGGACGCCGCGGGCGCCTACCAACTGACGCCGGCCGCGCAGCAGCTGCGTACGGACGCGCCCGATTCGCTGTGCGCCGCCGTGCTCATGGCGACCGACCAGCTGTTCCTGCGGACGTCGGCCGCGATGCCGGAGGCCGTGGCGCGCGGCGGCGCGTCCTTCGAGTGGATCTTCGGGGCGCCGCTCTTCGAGCATCTGCTGTCGGACCCGGCCGCCCGCCGGCTCTTCGATGACGGGATGGCGTCGGTGTCCGCCCGGGTCGACGAGGCGGTGGCCGCCGCCTGCGCGTTCCCCGCGAACGGCACGGTGGTGGACGTCGGCGGCGGCCGCGGCGGCCTGCTGCGCGCCGCGCTGCGCCGCCATCCGCAGCTGACCGGGGTGCTGTTCGACCAGGCGCCGCCGCTGGCCGATCACCTCCTGGGCGGCGACGAGCTGAAGGGCCGCTGGCGCACCCAGGAGGGCGACTTCTTCGAGTCGGTGCCGGAGGGCGGCGATGTCTATGTGCTCAAACACGTGCTGCACGACTGGCCGGACGAGCCGTGCCGGCGCATCCTGCGCAGCTGCCACCGGGCGATGGCGGCCGGCAGCCGGCTGCTGGTCGTCGACTCGGTGCTGCCACCGGGCAACGCGCCGCACTTCGGCAAGACCATGGACGTCGCGATGATGGCGGTGCTCGACGGGCAGGAGCGCACCGCGGAGGAGTTCGCCGCGCTGCTGTCGGCGGCCGGGTTCCGGCTGACGCGGACGCTGCCGACCTCGGCGTTTCCCTCGATCGTGGAGGCCGTCGCCGAGTAGCCGCCGGCCCGGGGCGACACGCCGCGCCCCGCTCCCCTCGTCGTCCGCACCGTCGGCCCGCGCTCTACTGAGGCGGCCGCCCCGGCCGACGAGAGGAGCTGACGTGCCGGTCCTCATGCGGGCACGCCGCCGCGACGAGCAGCACCGCGCCGCCACCCCGCTGGAGCTCTTCTTCGACCTGTGTTTCGTGGTGGCGGTCGCCCAGGCCGGGCGGGAGCTGGCGCATGCGCTGGCCGAGGGGCATCCGGGGCACGGTGTCACCGGCTATCTGATGCTGTTCTTCGCCATCTGGTGGGCCTGGATGAACTTCAGCTGGTTCGCCTCGGCGTACGACACCGACGACCCGCTCTATCGCGTGGTGACGCTGGTCCAGATGGCGGGGGTGCTGATCCTGGCGGCCGGTGTGCCGCGGGCCTTCGCCGACAGCGACTTCACCGTCGTCTGGTTCGGCTTCGTGGTGATGCGGCTGGCGATGGTCAGCCAGTGGCTGCGGGTGGCATACGGGAGCGAGGGCGCCGAGCGGCGCACCGCGCTGCGTTACGCCCTGGGGGTGACGGTGTGCCAGATCGGGTGGCTGGGCCTGGTGGTCCTGCCCGTCGGGGACATCCCCTGGGTGTTCGGGGTCGTGGCGCTGCTGGAGCTGTCGGTGCCGGCGCTGGCCGAACGGGAGCGGCAGACGACCTGGCATCCGCATCACATCGCCGAGCGCTACGGCCTGTTCACCATCATCGTGCTGGGCGAGACGATCGCGGCGGCCACCCTCGCCGTGCAGGCGGCGCTGGACCGGAACGAGGCGCTCGGGACGCTGCTGCCGAGCGCGGGCGGCGGCCTGCTGCTGGTCTTCGCCGCGTACTGGATCTACTTCGCGGTGCCGGTCCACCTGCACCTCCGTTCGAACCGGCAGGCGTTCCTCTGGGGCTACGGGCACTACCTGGTGTTCGGTGCGGCGGCCGCGGTCGGTGCGGGCATCGAGGTCTCGGTGGCGGAGTCCTTCGGCCGGGCGCATCTGTCGGCGTTCGCGGCGGCCGCATGTGTCACGGTGCCGGCGGCGCTGTACCTGCTCACGGTGTGGCTGATCCACTCACGGCACCAGAAACGGGGGCCGGCGCAGCATCTGGTGCTGCCGGTGTCGGCGCTGCTGGTCCTGGTGTGTACGTTCGCCGGGCACTGGGCCGTCCCGGCGGCCGGGCTGGTGGCCTCGGCGACGGTGGCGGCCGGGGTGGCCCTGAGTTCCCGTCAGGGGGGCGCGCTGGTGGAGTAGCGGCCGTGTCACCCGTCTCGACGAGCGGCCGGGCGCCGATCTCGCCGAGGGTGCGGGGCCGTAGGTGTGAGCCCTCGGACGCCGCCTTTCCCCGCCCGGCCGGCGTCCCTGCCGGCTCCCCGGTTCGGCGTACCTGACGCCCGTTCAGCCCTGTGCCGGGCGCTGATTCCATATCAGATCCGGCCATCTTCCCTGTCGGCGGCCGACGGCCCGTCAGCGGCACGGGCGCCCTTCCGGCCCCACCCCATTGCCCGTCAATTGCCCACCAATGGACCTTACTTCCCGCCCCTTCGTGCTCTTGTTCCCCACTGTTCACAGGGGCCAGCGGAGGCGCGCGCACGTCGAAGCGGTAGGGTGCAGATTGCCCTTTTTATGACAGGGGGTGTCACTGTGGGAGACCCACAGAAGCCCTGGGACCGACCACCGTCCGTACCTGAGGAGACGCCAGCCATGGCCCGCCACGCTCAGTCCCGCGCGCGGACGAGACTGTCCCGGCGCAGCAAGGCCGTGAGCGGTCTCGCCCTGTCCACCCTGGTCGGCACCGCCCTGTGGGCGTGGCCGGCCTCGGGCGACGACCACAACGGCGGGACCGACGCCAAGAGCACCATGTCCACGACGGCTTCCGGCCCGGACACGCCACGTACGCCCGTGTCCGCGCCGAAATCCGCCCCGAACGCCGCACCGAAGGCCGCGCCGAACGCCCCGGCCGCCCGGCCGATCCCCGGTCTCAGCGACGCGGCCAGGAAGCGCATACCGGCCGACTCCCGCCAGGTGCTGGTCGTCACGGGCAAGGACATGGACTCCTTCCAGTCCCGGGTCGTCCTCTACACCCGTGCGGACGGTTCGGACGACTGGGAGGCGGGTCCCACCTGGCCGGCGCACAACGCCGCGCACGGCTGGACCGACGACCACCGCTACGGCGATCTGCGCTCACCCATCGGGGTCTACCCGCTCACCGACGCGGGCGGTCTGCTGGCCGCGCCCGAGGGCACCAAGCTCCCCTATGACCGCAACGGCAGCTTCGTCGCCGGGGGCACCGGTGTGGAGGGCGAGCCGCTGGCCGGCGCCTTCGACTACGTCATCGCCATCAACTACAACCGGGAGCCGGGCACCTCCCCGCTGGACCAGCGGCGTCCCTGGGGCGCCGCCAAGGGCGGCGGTGTCTGGCTGCACGTCGACCACGACGGCCCCACCCAGGGCTGTATCAGCCTCAAGCCCAAGGTGATGCGGGAACTGCTGCGCACCCTCGACCCCGACCTGCACCCGGTCGTCGTGATGGGACCGGCCGATTACTGAGCAGCCGACCGGCCCGTACCCCACGGGGCCGCAGGACGCCCTCACCGACGTCCTCGGCCTCCGGGTCGGCCATGCCCAGCGCATCGGTGACGGATATCTGACCGGCACCACCGTCGTCCTGGCACCCGAGGGCGGCGCCGTCGCTGCCGTCGATGTGCGCGGTGGCGGGCCCGGCACCCGGGAGACCGACGCGCTGGACCCGCGCAACCTCGTCCAGCGGGTCGAGGCGCTGGTGCTGACCGGCGGCAGCGCCTTCGGGCTGGACGCCGCGTCCGGTGTCGCCGGCTGGCTGGAGGACGAGGGCCGCGGGTTCCGCGTCGGCCCGGACCCCGCCCAGGTCGTCCCGGTCGTGCCGGCCGCGGCCCTCTTCGACCTGGGCCGGGGCGGCACCTGGCGGGCCCGCCCGGACGCCGCCCTGGGCCGGTCGGCGGCCGCCGCCGCGGCGGGCACCGAGCCCGGCGCCCCGGTGGCCCGGGGCAACACGGGGGCCGGTACGGGCGCGGTGGCCGGCGGCCTCAAGGGCGGCATCGGCACCGCGAGCGCGGTCCTTCCCTCGGGCGCCACCGTCGCCGCCCTGGCCGCCGTCAACGCCGCGGGCTCCGTCACCGACCCGCGTACCGGCGCCCTTTACGGCCGGTTGTACGAGGACCCGACCGCCGCCCTCCCGGCCCCCGAGGTGCACGCCGCCGCGCTGCGCCGGCTGGCCGAGGCCCAGGAGGTGTCCCTGGCCCGTTCGGCGGCGTCCGTCGGGCCGCCGCTCAACACCACCCTCGCCGTGGTAGCCACCGACGCCACCCTCACCCGCGCCCAGGCCCACAAGCTCGCCGGCACCGCGCACGACGGTCTGGCCCGGGCCGTCCGCCCGGTCCATCTCCTCTCCGACGGCGACACGGTCTTCGCCCTGTCCACCGCCACCCGCCCGCTCGCCCCCGAGGAGTCCCGCGCCGACCCCGCGTTCGGCATCCACGCCGAGGCCGGCGCCCTGAACGAGATCCTCGCCGCCGGCGCGGACGTCCTGACCCGGGCCGTGGTCGACGCGGCCCGCTCCGCGGAGACGGTGCGCGGCCCCGGCGGCGTCTTCCCGTCCTACCGGGATCTGTACGGGGCCGAGGGCTGACGGGCGGGCGCGGACCGGCGGCCGCCGGGCGCGGACCGGCGGCCATCGGGCGCGGACCGGCGGCCGTCGGCGGCTTCGGCCACCCGGCGGCGCCGGCGCCCGTAAGCAGCCCCAACAGCCCGAGCAGCCCCGCTGACCACCCCTCACACCCCCACCGCCCCCAACAACGACCCCGCCGCATACGTCACGCCCATCGCCACCACCCCGCCCCCCACGTTCCGCAGCACCGCCCGTCCCACCGGTGCGAAGCCCAGCCGTGCGCTGCTCCAGCCGCACAGCGCCAGCGCCGCGACCACGGCGGCCACTGTGATCCACAGCCGCTGCGCGGCCGACGGCAGCACGATCGCCAGCAGCGGCAGCAACGCCCCCGCCGTGAAGGCGAGGAAGCTGGCGCCCGCCGCATGCCACGGATTGGTGAGTTCGTCGGGGTCGATGCCCAACTCCACCTCGGCGTGCGCCCGCAGCGCATCGTGCTCGGTGAGCTGCTCGGCCACTTCCCGCGCCAGCTGCGCGTCGAGCCCCTTCCCCTCCAGCATCTCGGTCAGCTCGACGAGTTCCGCCTGCGGCTCGGTCGCCAGCTCCCGCTTCTCCTGCGCCAGCGCGGCCTTCTCCGAGTCGCGCTGGGTGGAGACCGATACGTACTCGCCGGCCGCCATCGACAGGGAGCCGGCCAGCAGGCCCGCCAGCCCCGCCGTCAGCAGCGCGCCCCGTTCGTCGGTGGCGCCGGCGACCCCGACGACAAGTCCGGCGGTGGACACGATGCCGTCGTTGGCCCCGAGGACCGCCGCCCGCAGCCAGTTGAGCCGGCTGCCGAGCCCGCCGCCGTGCGCCTCGTCGTGGTCCGATGTCTGCGAAGTCACCGGAAGAGCGTCGCATCCGCACCGGCCGAGCCCCGCTCGACGCCACCGCGCCGTCCCTGATCGGCCGGTGGTAGAAACGGGCTTATGTCCGCACGGCCCCCCTCACCGACTCCCCCGCCGCCCCCGCCCACGCTCGTCCAGCCGGCGCCCCGCAAGCCCGCACCGCGCCGCCGACTGTGGTGGCACCGGCTGATATTCGGGCTCTGGTACCGCCCGGTGGAGGTGCTGGACGAGGCGCGGGACCGCAGCGCCTGGAGCGCGGCGGTGCTGCTGTCGCTGATCAGCGGCGCCATCGGGGTGCTGTCGGTGGACGCGTTCCACGCCCAGTGGGCCGTCGACCGCACCGCGGGGCTCCAGCTCATCGGGCTGGCCGAGGCCGGGGTGCTGGCCGCCAGCTTCGTGCTGGGCGCGGTCGCCCACGCGATCGCCCGCACGCTGGGCGGTATCGGCCGCTTCGCGCCGACCGCGAGCCTGTTCATCGTGCTCTTCTGGGTGACGGATCTGCCGCGGATGGCGATCGCCGCCTGGCTGCCGACCGGCGCCACCTTCGTCCAGGCCGCGACCTGGACGACGTGGGGCTTCGGCTATGTCCTCGCCATATTGCTGATACGCGGCCAGCACCATCTGTCGACGTGGAAGTCGGCGGCCGCGGTCTCCGTGCAGATGCTGGCCGCGCTGGCGCTGCTGCGGCTGGGTCCGGTCCGCTGACCCCTGGGGGCGGTTCCGGGGCGGCCCACCCGCGCCGGCCCCGCCGCCCGGCTCAACTACGGCTGGTCAGCTGCCGTACGAGTCCCGCGAACGCCGCCCGCTCGGCGGGGCTCAGCTCCACACACTCCGACGGCGGCCCGTCCGGCCCGGTCTGCCGCGGCACCGAACCGAGCAGCTCCGGCTGTCCGGGCGGCCCGGCCGGACCCGGTGCGGCGGCGAGGCCGTCCTCCGCGAGCCAGCCACGCGACGCGTACCGCGCCCGCATCTCCCGCTGGTCGCGCCGCAGCGCGGCCTCGTACCGGCCCCGTCGCAGCAGTCTGACCATCCCGACGGCCCAGAGGGCGCCCACCGCGACAAGGACGCCGAGGCCGATCTGCTGCAGAATCGAAACGGAGGGAAGCATGTGGTCCTCCCGGAGGGATGGGGCGCTGGGGCGGGGCGCGTCTCTGGATGCCGCGGGCTGATCCGGGCCGACCCGGAAGACGGGCCCTGGTAGCCAGTAGACACCACGGTCCGGGACTTCGGACAGGAGATCTTGGGCCAAAAGTCCTGAAGTGACACATCTCCTATGACATTTCGCCACATTCCCGGCACGACCCGCGAAGGCGCCACCCCAAGAGGCCGCCCCGGCAGGATTCCCCCCCCGCGCCGTTGGACACCGCGGCCGCTCCCCCGGCGGAGATCGTCCCGGACGATGACGGCACCCCGTCCGCGACGTGAGGAGCACGCACGTGCCGCAGCCGCACCGGCCGCAGCCCCGGCCGCCCGCCGACGCCACCACCGGGCTCACCGGCATCGCACCGCCCGGCACTCCGCCCGCCCGCACCCTGGACGGCATCCTCGTCGCGGACTTCAGCCGGGCGCCGGCCGGGCCGCTGGCCGCCGCGACGCTCGCCGGCCTCGGCATCGAGGCGATCAAGGTGGAGCGGCCGGGCACCGGTGACGGCGCCCGCTCCTGGGGCCCGCCGTTCGTCGCGGACCACCCCGCCGGCGCGGCCCCGGAGCCGCACGGGGACGGCGCCCCCGCCGCGCGGGACGGCCGCGTACCACATCGCCCCGTACGAGACGCCGGCCTGCCGCGACGGGCAGCTGCTCGCGGTGGCGGTGGGCAATGACCGTCAGTTCCGGGAGCTTGCGCGGGCCCTGGGCGCCCCGGAACTCGCCGGGGATCTCCGTTTCGCCCGCAATGAGGACCGGGTACGAAACCGCACGGAACTCAGCAAAGCGCTGGAGGACCGGCCGGCCGCCGACACCCCGCGGGGCTGGACCGAGCGGCTGACCGCGGTGTCCGTGCCGCGCGGCCCGGTCAACACCCTCTCCGGGGCGCCGGAATTGGCGGCACGGCTCGGTCTCGATCCGGTGACATCTGCCGGCGAGGGCCGGATCCCCCAAGTCACCAGCCCACTCCGCCTTTCGGGGGCGCCGGTGGCCCAACCCTTCGCTCCACCCCGCCTGGACGAACACGGCACGGCACTGCGAACCTGGCTGTCGGGGCCTTCCAACCACCCCCTACCGCCGCACATGTGACCTTCATCACAAGAGACCCGTACCCGCAACCAAATCCGCCCGCCCGTGCTGTTTACCAGCACGGAATCACAACACCCCTGTTATGGAGCAGCTCGTGACAACGCCGGACAACACCGCGCCCGCTCGGTCCCGCACCCCGCACCAGCTGCTCCCCTCGGTCGAGCAGCCGGCGTCGGGAGCGTCGCGCCGTAACCGGCGGATGCGCCGCACGCTCGCCGTGACGGCCCTGTTCGCCGCGAGCGCGCTGACCCTCTCCGCCTGTGGTGGAGACGCCTCGGCCGGCGGCAACGACGACGGGAAGAACGGCCAGGCCGGCGCGGACGCCGCGGCCGCCAAGAACGCCTCCGACGTCAAGATCAAGGTTTCGTCGAAGGACGGCGCCACCGACGCCAGCATCAACGACACCGGCGTGAAGGCCACCGGTGGCAAGCTGACCGAGGTGAAGCTCACCGAAGTCGAGTCCGGCAAGGACGTCGCCGGTGCCATATCGCCCGACGGCGCGTCCTGGAAGCCCGGCGTGCAGCTGGAGCGCGGCACCAAGTACCGGATCGTGGCGAAGGCCAAGGACGCCAAGGGCCGCGCCGCCACCGAGAATGCGAGCTTCACGACGGTCTCCTCGGCCGACAGCTTCATCGGCAGCTACACCCCTGACGACGGCAAGACCGTCGGCGTCGGCATGCCGGTGTCCTTCAACTTCGACAAGGTGATCACCAACAAGAAGGACGTCCAGTCCCACATCACGGTGACCTCCAGCAGCGGCCAGAAGGTCGTCGGCCACTGGTTCGGCGCCCAGCGCCTGGACTTCCGGCCCGAGGACTACTGGAAGGCCGGCTCCAAGATCACTATGAAGATCGACCTGGACGGGGTGAAGGGCGGCCAGGGCATCACCGGCGTCCAGTCCAAGACGGTCTCGTTCACCATCGGCCGCTCGCAGGTCTCCACGGTCGACATGAACACCCAGACCATGACGGTCAAGCGGGACGGCAAGACCCTCAAGAACGTCCCGATCTCCGGCGGCAGCCCCGAGAACCCCACCTACAACGGCCAGATGGTGATCTCGGAGAAGTTCGAGCAGACCCGCATGGACGGCTCCACCGTCGGCTTCAAGGGCAAGGACGGCAAGGGCGAGTACGACATCCCTGACGTCCCGCACGCCATGCGGCTGTCGGCCTCCGGCACCTTCCTCCACGGCAACTACTGGGGCTCCCCGTCCATCTTCGGCCAGGCCGGCACCAGCCACGGCTGCGTCGGCCTGCGGGACAACAAGGGCGGCGGCGGCGACACCCCGGGCAAGTGGTTCTTCAACGAGTCGCTGATCGGCGATGTCGTGATCGTGAAGAACTCGAAGGACGAGACGGTCAAGCCGGACAACGGCCTCAACGGCTGGAACATGTCCTGGTCCGAGTGGCAGCAGGGCAGCGCGGTCTGACGGACAGCGCGCGCTGCGCACACACAACGGCGGCGGGCCGGGCCAGGGGGGGGCGGCCCCCCCCCGGGTGGCACCACCCGCCCCGGGGCGGGAGGCGGCCCGCCCCCCGCC